>DASXRH010000487.1:0-10103 GCA_036506715.1 Acidimicrobiales bacterium | reverse complement strand
AGAGCAGGCTCGGGCTCGGTTGCGCCCGGGGCCGGATCGAGCGTCGGCTCCGGTTCGGTGGCGCCCGGGGCCGGGGCGAGGGTCGGCTCGGGCTCGGTTGGTTCGGCGGTGGCGTCGCCGGGGGTGGCGGGCGGGGGGAGGTTGTCGGCCAGGGTGGCGCGCGCCACCTCGAGGCGGGAGATGATCGTCGCCTCGCTCAGCCCCAGGATGCGGGCGGCGGCGGCGGGGGTGAACTGCTCGCGGTCGACCAGGACCACGGCCACCCGGTCCGCCGGGGCCAGTGCGGCGAGGCCGCGGCGGACGCCGCGGGCCGCGCCGGTGGCGCCGGGGCCGCCGCGGCGGAGGCGGTCGATGCACGCGTTGTAGGTGACCCGGTACAGCCAGGCGCCGATGTCGTCACGGGCCGAGACCCGGACGACGTCACGCCACGCGCGCAAGTAGGCCACGCTGAGCGCTTCGTCCATCGCGCCGGGCGCGAGCAAGAGGGCGTGGGCCAGGCCCCGCAGCCGCCAGTCGTAGCGGCCGACGAGCGCGCCGAAGGCTCGCCGGTCGCCTTGCTGGCTCCGGCGCACGAGGCTCGCGTCGCTGAGTCGTCGGGTCTTCGCCATGGGCGTGGGCTGTCGGGATGGGCGCCGACAATTCTGGGGGAGCGTTACGGCGTCGTGGGGGATTTCACCACACCTGAGCCCCCTGGGCCCACCACCTGACGATGTTTATGGGACGAATGTCACCCGGTGGTGGTCAACACGGGGACGGCGTCACGGGCCACCTCGGCGATCGAGCCCGGCCAGACGCCCACCACCAGGGTCACCACCAGGCACACCGCCAGGGCGATGCCGGCGGCGGCCGGGATGGGGAAGCGGGGGCCGGCCTCCTCGGGATCGGTCATGTAGAGGTTGACCGTGATCCGCAGGTAGATGAAGGCCGAGATCACCGTTGACAGCATGGCGATCACCGCCAGCCAGGTCGAACCGGCGTCGACGGCCGCCGTGACGACGTAGAACTTGGCGAAGAACCCCGAGGTCAGCGGCACCCCCGCCTGGGCTAGCAGGAACACCGTCATCACCAGCGCCACGGCGGGCCGGGTGCGGCTGAGGCCCCGGTAGTCGTCGAGCTGGTGGTGGCCGTCGCCGGTGCGCCCCACCAGCGTGATCACGCCGAACGTGCCGGCGATGAGGAACGTGTACGTGCCCAGGTAGAAAAGGGCCGCCTGCACGCCCTGCCGGGTTCCCGCCTCCACGCCCACCAGGACGAAGCCGGCGTGGTTGATCGAGCTGTAGGCCATCATGCGCTTGACGTCGGTCTGCACGACCGCCAGCACCGCCCCGACCACCAGGGTGGCGACCGTGACGGCGTAGATCAGCGGCTGCCAGTCGACCCGGTAGGCGGCGAAGCCGAGCACGAACACCCGGATCAGCCCGGCGAACCCGGCCACCTTCACGCCCGACGCCATCCACGCCACCATCGGCGATGGCGTGCCCTGGTACACGTCGGGGGTCCAGAAGTGGAACGGCACCGCCGCCACCTTGAACCCCAGACCGACGAGCATGAGAGCCAGCCCGGCGAGCACCAGGCCGTCGCTCTCGAGGGCGCTGCTGTTGAAGGTCTGGACGATCTTCACCAGGCTCGTCGTGCCCGTGCCGCCGTAGATGAGGGCGATGCCGTAGAGCAGGAACGCCGACGAGAACGCGCCGAGCACGAAGTACTTCATGCCCGCCTCCTGCGACGTCACCCGGCGGCGGTGCATGGCCGCCAGCACGTACGCGGCCAGCGACAGGACCTCGAGGCCGAGGAACAGCACGATCAGGTCGTTGGCCTGCGACATCACCACGCCGCCCGAGGCCGACAGCAGCAGCAGGACGTAGGGCTCGACGCTCTCGAGTCCCTCGCGCCGCAGGTAGCCGTCGGTCAGCAGCGCGGCCAGGATCACCGCCACGGCGATGACCACGATCATGAACAGCGAGAACCCGTCGACCCCGACGGCGCCGGCCATGGTCGAGAACGGGCCCCGGTCGGCGTCCTGCACCTCGCGCCACAGCGGCACCACCGCCCCGATGGTCCCCAGCGCCACCAGGCATGTGATGACCGTGTAGGGCACTGTGACCTTCGGCGTCCGCACGAACGCCGACGCCAGCATCAGCACCAGCGCGCCGCCCACCAGCACCAGCAGCGGCGCCACCGCCGCCCAGTCGACCGCGGGGGTCGACACCGGCGTCGGGTCGACCGGCAGCGGCTGGCCCAGCGAACCCAGGACCCCGATCACCTGCCCGCCTCCTGGTTGTCGCTCGCCTCGTCGCCGGCCTCGTCGGCCGGGGGGCGCTTGACGGACGGCGACACGAAGTCGCTGTTGTCCTCGACGTGCGCGATTAGCCGGTCGACCGAGGGTGCCATGCGGTCGAGCACCGGCTTGGGGTAGACCCCGAGGAACACGATGAGCACCACCAGCGGGGCCATGACCAGGCCCTCCTGCCACCTGATCTCGGGGAAGCTCCTGTTGTCCTCGTCGGGCTCACCGTGGAACACCCGCTGGTAGGCCCACAGCAGGTACAGGGCCGCCAGGATCACCCCGACGGCCGCCACCACCGCCCACCAGCGACGGGTCAGGAACGACCCGATCAGCACCAGGAACTCGCCGACGAACCCGTTGAGGCCGGGCAGGGCGATCGACGACAGCATCACCAGCGTGAACACGGCGGCGAACAGCGGCGCCGGCTTCTGCAGGCCCCGCAGCTTGGCGATCTCGCGGGTGTGGCGCCGATCGACGATCATGCCGACCAGGAGGAACAGCGCGCCGGTGGACAGCCCGTGGTTGACCTGCTGCAGCAGCCCGCCCTGCAGGCCCTGGGTGGTGATGGCGAAGATGCCGAGGATGATGAACCCCATGTGGGCCACCGACGAGTAGGCGACCAGACGTTTGAGGTCCTTTTGCATGGTGGCGACGATGGCGCCGTAGATGATGCCCACGACGCCGAGCGTCACCAGCGCGGGCGCGAAGAACAGCGCCGCGTCCGGCAACAGGTACAACCCGAACCGCAGCAACCCGTAGGTGCCCAGCTTCAGCATGACGCCGGCCAGGATCACCGACCCGGCCGTCGGCGCCTCGGTGTGGGCGTCGGGCAACCACGTGTGCACCGGGAACAGCGGCACCTTGACCGCGAACGCGACGGCGAGCGCCAGGAAGATCCACCGGGCCGCCGACCAGTCGAACGGGCTCGCGCTCTTGGAGTCGTCGACGACGGTGTGGTTCTCGGCGATCTCGACCAGGTCGAAGCTGAGCGGCTTGCCCGCCTGCAGCTCGGCGATGCGCTGCTCCTGGCCCGGGTTGGGGTTGCCCTGGGTCTGCTCGATGATCTGCTGGGCCTCGGCCCGGTCCTGGTCCTCGACCGCGTTGCGGTGCAGGAAGGCGAGGGCGACGATCCCGACCAGCATCAGGGCCGAGCCGAACAGCGTGAAGAGGAAGAACTTCAGCGCCGCGTAGACCCGGTTGGCGTAGCCCCACCCCCCGATGAGGAAGTACATCGGCACCAGCACGATCTCGAACATCACGAAGAACAGGAAGAGGTCGAGCGAGATGAATACGCCGAGGCAGCCGGCCTCGAGCAGCAGCAGCCAGGCGTAGTAGGGCTTGGCGTCGTGGTGAGGCGTGGCCCCCAGCAGGGAGATCGGGAACAGCAGCGCGGTCAGCACCACCAGGAACAGCGAGATGCCGTCGACACCCACGTGCCACGAGATGCCGAACTCGGACACCCACGACCGGTTGACCTCGAACTGGTAGCCGGCGTCGCCCCGGTCGAAGGCGCACAGCACGTAGACCGCCAACGCCCCTGCGGCCACCGAGAACAACACGGCCACGCCCCGCAGCAGCTCGGACCGGGACCGGGGCACCAGCAACACAGCCAGCGCGCCGAGCGCCGGCACCAGCACCAGCGCGGTGAGGACGGGGAAGTCGGGCGAGTCCACTAGAAGTCGATCCTCGTGATGATGTAGGCGAGGACCACCACCACACCGGTGGCGACGCCCAGGGCGTACGAGCGGACGAAACCGGACTGGATCCGGCGCAGGCGGCGCGCGGCCCACGCGACCAGCGCGGCGATCCCGTTGACGGCGCCGTCGATGACGTGGACGTCGAACCAGGCCACCGAGGCGAAGAACGCGGTGCCCGGCCCGGCGACGAACCGGCTGATCGACTCGTCGTAGTAGTAGGCGTGGGCCAGGACCGCCGGCTCGACGGCCCGGACCCGGCGGCGCAGGTAGACGGTGGCGGCGCCGAGGATGCCGACCAGCGCGGCGGCGACGGCCACGACGGCCAGCGCCCACTTGGTGCCGGTGGTGACCGTCAGCTGCAGCTCGTTCTCGCCCACCACCGGTTCCAGCCAGCGCTGGAGGAACTGGGTGTCGGCGGTGAACGGCAGGTTGACGACACCACCGACCGCCGACAGCACGGCCAGCACCACCAGGGGCAGCGTCATCAGCCACGGCGACTCGTGGGGCTCGGCGCCGTGATGCGCGCCGTCGGGCACGCCCTGGGCCGTGCCCTCGGCCAGCTCGCCGCCGGCCGCGGCCGGCGTGGGCTCGTCTCGCCAGCGCGCATCGCCGTAGAAGACCAGGAAGACCTGGCGGCTCATGTAGTAGGCGGTGATCAGGGCGGTGACGAGGCCGATGGCCCACAGCGCCTTGCCCTGGGCCCCGCCGCTGCCCCAGGCCGACAGCAGGATCTCGTCCTTGGACCAGAAGCCCGAGAACGGCGGCACCCCGGCGATCGACAGCCAGCCCACGATGAACGTCACGGACGTGATGGGCAGGAGCTTGCGCAGCGCCCCCATGCGCCGCATGTCCTGCTCGCCGTTCATGCCGTGGATCACCGACCCCGACCCGAGGAACAGCAACGCCTTGAAGAACGCGTGCATGACCATGTGGAAGATGGCGGCCACGTACGCCCCCACCCCGACGGCCAGGAACATGTAGCCCAGCTGGCTGATCGTCGAGTAGGCCAGCACCTTCTTGATGTCGTTCTGGGCGATGGCGATCGTGGCCGCCACGAAGGCGGTGATCACCCCCACCCAGGCGATCACGTCGGGCACCCAGTCGTAGCCGGCGGCCAGGATCGGGTTGACCCTGGTCATGAGGAACACGCCGGCGGTCACCATGGTGGCGGCGTGGATGAGCGCCGACACCGGGGTGGGGCCGGCCATGGCGTCGGGCAGCCAGATGTACAGCGGGATCTGGGCCGACTTGCCCACCGCCCCCAGGAACAGCAGCAGGCCGATGGCCGTGGCCGTCACCGCCGCGACCGAGCTGAGCCCGGCGTTCAGGCCCACGTAGTCGATCGTGCCCACCGTGGCGAAGGCCAGGAAGATGGCCAGCATGAAGCCCCAGTCGCCCACCCGGTTGGTGATGAAGGCCTTCTTGCCGGCCGTGGCGTTGGCCTCGTCGGTGAACCAGAACGAGACCAGGAAGTAGGAGCAGGCCCCCACGCCCTCCCAGCCGAGGAAGGTGACCAGCAGGTTGTCGCCGAGCACCAGCATGAGCATCGAGAAGATGAACAGGTTGAGGTAGACGAAGAACCGGGGGAAGTCGGGGTCGCCGTGCATGTAGCCGATGGCGTAGAGGTGGATCAGCGCCCCCACCCCGGTGACGAACAGCGCCATCGTGATCGACAGCGGGTCGACCAGGAACCCGAGGTCGACCCGCAGGCTGCCCACCGGCACCCAGGCGAACAGGATCTGGACGAAGCGGCGGTTCGCCTCGTTCTCGGCCAGCAGGCCGGCGAAGACGACGAGCGTGGCCACGAAGCTGCCGGCGCACATCACCGTGGCCAGCCACCCCGCCCCCGGCTCGGCCAGGCGCCGCCCGAACGCGAGCAGCAGCAGGAACCCGGCCAGCGGCAGCGCGGGGATCAACCAGACGGCATCGAGCATGGGTCCCTCTCAGCCCTCCAGCAGGGCCGCGTCGTCGGCGGTGGCGTCGGGCCGCTTGCGCAGCAGGGCGACGATGATGGCCAGGCCCACGACGACCTCGGCGGCCGCCACGACCAGCACGAACACCACGATCGACTGGCCGTTGGTGTCCTGCAGCATCCGCGAGAACGTGACGAAGGTGAGTGTCACGGCGTTGAGCATCAGCTCGACGCACATGAACATGACCAGCGGGTTGCGCCGGATCAGCAGCCCGAACGTCCCGATCGAGAAGATGAGGGCCGCGAGCACCAGGTACCAGGCCGGGGTGACCTCGAGCGCCACGGTCACGACCGCACCTCCTCGGCCGGCTCGCCCTCGGGCTCGGCCGGCTCGCCGACCAGCGCCCCGTCGACCTCGTACGCGTGGCCGTTGCCGCCCGCCCGCTCCTCGGCGGCCGCCATGAGCTCGGCGACCTCCTCGGCCCGCTCCTCCTGGCCCGGGTCGACGATCTCTGCCCGCCGGCCCCGGCGGGCCAGCAGCACGGCGCCGACGACGGCGATCACCAGCAGCACCGAGGTGATCTCGAAGGCGAACAGGTAGGTGGTGAACAGCGACTCGCCCAACCGGTTGACGTCGGGCACCCTGTCGTCGACGGTCCCGACCACGCCGGTGGCCTCGTAGCCGGTCGACTCGAGGGCCGCGTAGAGCAGCCCGAGGATGCCGAGCGACACCACCCCGGCCGCCACCCGCTGGCCCACCAGGGGCTCGATCCGCAGGTCGTCGACCCGGTCGACGCCGAGCAGCATGATCACGAACAGGAACAGCACGACGATGGCGCCGGCGTAGACGATGACCTGCACCACGGCCAGGAAGTTGGCCGCCTGGGCCACGAACAGCACGGCCACGCCGAACAGGGTCCCCACCAGCGACAGCGCCGCATGGACCGGGTTGGTGCTGAGCACCACCCCCACCGCGCCGGCCAGGCAGGCGGCGGCCGCGAGGACGAAGACGACCAGTTCGACCGACATCAGCCATGGCCCCCGTCGTCGTGGTCGCCGCCGTCGCCGTAGCTGCCCGCCGGGGCGTGGGCGGCGTCGTGGCCCCCCGGCTCGCCGGGGTGGCTGAAGATGGCGTCGGCGTCGCCGGTGGGAGACTGGTCGTCGGGCACCGACTGGCCCGCCTCGGGCGGCCGCACGCCGAAGCCCAGCTCGCCCGACCACTGCACCTTGCCCTCGTAGGCGGCGGACCCGTTGGGCGAGGTGGCCCGCATCCAGGCCGAGGCCAGCGGGGCGACCTCGTCGGCGTCGGACCAGTCCTCCCAGGGCAACTGGCGGGGCCGGCCGTCGTCGCCCACCACCAGCTCGGCCTTGGTGTAGATGGCGTCGGCGCGGTCGGTGAAGCTGAACTCGAACAGCTTCGACTCGGTGATCGCCTCGGTGGGGCACGCCTCCACGCACAGGTCGCAGTGGATGCAGCGCAGGTAGTTGATCTCGTAGATGTAGCCGTAGCGCTCGCCCGGCGACACGGGGTCGTCGGGTGGGTTGTCGGCCCCCCGAACGTAGATGCACCGGGCCGGGCACACGCCGGAGCACAACTCGCACCCGATGCACTTCTCCATGCCGTCCTCGTACCGGTTGAGGATGTGGCGGCCGTGGAGGCGGGCCGGCTTCGTGCGCTTGCCCCCCGTGTGCTTGGAGTAGTCCTTGGTCAGCCGCTCCTCGAACAGCTTGCGGAAGGTGACCTTGAACCCGTCGAGGTAGCCCATCAGCTCAGCACCTCTTCGTCGATGGCGGCGGTGCGCCGGCGCTGGGCGGCGTCGATCGCGGCCGTGAGGGTGCCCCAGCAGACGACGAGGACGAGGAACGACAGGCCGACGACCAGGGCGATGTTCCAGTCCTCGTCGCGCCCGATGTTGATCGCCCCCAGCAGCAGCACCCACCCCAGTGCCAGGGGGATGAGCACCTTCCAGCCGATGTTCATCAACTGGTCGTAGCGGATGCGGGGCAGCGTGGCCCGCACCCACACGAACATGAACAGGAACACGCCCAGCTTGAGCATGAACCAGATGATCCCTGCCAGCCAGGCGGGACCGAACCAGTCGGGGCCCGCCGGCCCGCCGAGGAACAGGGTCACGATGATGGCCGACATCGTGATCGTGTTCATGAACTCGGCCAGGTAGAAGAGGGCGAACCGGAACGACGAGTACTCGGTGTGGAACCCGCCGACCAGCTCCTGCTCGGCCTCGACCAGGTCGAACGGCGGCCGGTTGAGCTCGGCGGTGGCGGCGATGAGGAAGACCACGAAGGGCACCAGCCCGGTGGCGATGATGTTCCACCGGGGGATGGGTATGGCGCCGAACACCTCGTAGCCGCTACCCGACTGGGCCACCACGATGTCGTGGGTGGACAGCGAGCCGGCCAGCAGGACCACGGCCACCGTGGCCAGCCCGAGGGCGGCCTCGTAGCTGACCATCTGGGCCGTGCCCCGGACGGCGCCGAGCAGCGGGTACTTCGAGCCGGACGACCAGCCGGCCAGCATCACGCCGTAGACGGCGATCGACGACAGGGCCAGGATCAGCAGCACGCCCGGCGGCGGGTCGGCCAGCTGCAGGTAGGTGTCGTGGCCGAACAGGCTGACGACGCCGTCGTGCTCGCCGTCGAACCCGCCGCCGATCGGCACCACCGAGAACACCACGAACGCGGGCACGGCCGACAGGAACGGGGCCAGGATGAACACCCGCCGGTCGGCCTTGTCGGGGATCAGGTCCTCCTTCATGATCAGCTTCAGCCCGTCGGCCAGCGTCTGGAGCAGGCCCCAGGGTCCGGCCTTGTTGGGGCCGACCCGGTTCTGGAAGTCGGAGATCAGCTTCCGCTCGAACCAGATCATGAGGATGACGCCGACCAGCAGGAGCCCGAAGGCCACCAGCGTCTTGAGGATGACGATGAGGACCTCGGCCAGCCCGATGCCGTCGGCCAGCAGCGGGTCGTTGGCGAGGGTGAGGACGGTGCTCACGGCCGCTCCACCCGCACGTCGGTGACCGGGGCGTTGGCGTCGATCAGCACGTTGGCCCGCCCGCCGGCCAGGTTGAAGTAGATGTGGGCGATGCCCCGGGGCACCCCGGCCTCGGGGACGGCGGGCACGGTGACGTTGCCCCGGTTGGACGTGACCCGCACGTCGTCGCCGGCGGCCACGCCCAGCTGGTCGAAGTCGTGGGGGTTCAGCCGCAGGGTGGCGGTCTCGGCCAGGTCGGCCAGCGCCGGCGAGCTGCGCACCAATGTGCCCCGGTCGTAGAGCTTGCGGGTGACCACCAGCCGCAGCGAGTAAGCGTCGAGCGACGGCGGGTCGATGATCGTCCACACCGGCAGCGGAACCGACGGGGCCGGCGGCCCGCCGGGCTCGGCCGCGGCCCCCTCCTGCTCCACTGCGGCCCCGGCGTCGGCGGCCAGGGGGTCGGCGGCCGGCTCGGTGTCGGCCGGGTGGGCGGCCACCCCGGTGGCGGTGGCCTCGCCGGTGCTCCCGGTGGGGATCGGCTCCGCGTCGCCGACGCCGGCCTCGCCCACGCCCATGGCGCCCGACGGCAGTGGCCCGGACCCGTTGCCCCGCCGGGCCGGCAGGGGCACGACCACGCCGTCGCGACCGGACAGGCTGAGCAGCACGTCCTCGGTGAGCCCTGCGAACGCGGGGGCCACCGCCGCGATCTCGCCGGCGATCTGGGTGTGCGACTCGAGGCCGAGGTCGGCGCCCAGCCGCCGGGCCAGGTCGGCGGCGATGGTCCAGTCGGGCTGGGCGGTGCCCGGCGACGTCACCTTGCGGGCCACGGTGCTGACCCGCCCCTCGAGGTTGGTGGTGGTGCCGTCGACCTCCGCGTAGCCGGCCGCCGGCAGCACCACGTCGGCCTGCTTGACCGACTCGGTGAGGAACAGGTCGCAGGAGATCACCGTGCGGGCCCCGGCCAGGCCCCGCTCGGCCAGATCCCGGTCGGGGAAGTCGGCCAGCGGGTCGGCGCCCAGCAGCACCAGCGTGTCGATCTTGCCGTCGGCCGCCGCCCGCAGCATGCCGCTGGCGTCGAGGCCCTTGGCGGTGGGCACGGTCACCCACCGCTCGCCGAACCAGTCCCGGCCCCCGTCGAGCGTCACCCGCCCGGGGAGCAGGCCGGGCGCCATGCCCAGCTCGAGCGCCCCGTGGACGTTGGCCCGGCGCAGCGCC
>DASXRH010000486.1:0-7027 GCA_036506715.1 Acidimicrobiales bacterium | reverse complement strand
CGTGCGAGCGGACCGGCTAACCGGACGTCCGCGGTCCCCTAAGCGCTGGCTAAGACCCACCCGGTCCTGGACCCTCGACGTCGACCCGGGCGACTCGAGCGGGTGGCGGACCTGTCCCATCGGCTGCGGACCCCGCAGTGTGCTCCCGGACACACACGGAGCGTGCTCCCCGGCAACGACAAGAGTGCTGGTCCGTGGTGATGTGCCGGTATGCCCCCAGCAGACCGTCCCGACGACGACGGCGCCGCGATCGCGCGCCTCGTCGTGCGGGCGCGCGCGGGCGACCGGGCGGCCCTCGACGCCATCGTCGAGCGGTGCACGCCGATGCTGCAGTCCGTGGCCCGCCGCTACCTCCACAGCCCGGCCGACGTCGAGGACGTGGTCCAGGATGTGTGGCTGACCTTCGTCGAGAACATCGGCCGCATCCGGACACCAGCCGCCACCCGGGGGTGGCTGGTGACGGTGGCGACGCACGCCGCCTGGCGGGCCCAGCGCCGTGCCAGCCGGGCGGCGCCCGTCGCCGACGTCGATCAGTGGTGGGCCGACGACGACACCGAGGCGGCCGGCCTCGACCGGGCCTACGGCCAGCAGCTGCGCCAGCCGCTTGCGACCGCCCTCGGCCAGCTGCGCCCCGGCGACCGCCGGCTGCTCGAGCTGCTGGCGGCCGGCGACCGTCCCGACTATCGGGCGATCAGCGAGGAGTTGGGCCGCCCCGTCGGCAGCATCGGCCCCACCCGCCAGCGGGTGTTCGAGCGGCTCCGGCGACAGCCCGCGCTGGAGCAGCTACTGACCGTGTGACTCTCCTGTACGATCCCCCCGTGCTCGACTCCCTGAACGAGCGCGAGCGGGCGGCCCTGCTCCGCGTTGCCGTCCGGCGGCGGTTCAGCCCCGGGGAGGTCGTGTTCCACGAGGGCGACCCCGGCGACACCCTCCACATCGTGACCCGGGGCGTGTTCATCGCCCGCAGCTCGTCGACGATGGGCGAGATGATCGCCGTCAACGTCCACGCCGAAGGGGACGTGTTCGGCGAGCTGGCGCTGCTCACCGCCGACGACCGCCGGTCGGCCACCGTGGCGTCCGTCCGCCACGGCGCCACGCTCATGCTGTCCCGGGGCGCGTTCGAGGACCTGCGGGCGCGGGTGCCCGAGGTCGACCGGTTCCTCCTCACCGTGCTGGCCGAGAGGACCCGGACGCTGACGGCCCATCTGGTCGAGCTGCTGTTCACCCCGGTCGAGCAGCGGGTCTACCGGCGGCTGCTGGCCTTCTCCGCCGCCGTCGGCGGTGAGGGCGACGGCTGGGTGCTGCTCAGCCAGGCCCAGCTGGCCACCCTGGCCGGGACCACCCGGTCGACCACCAACCGGGTCCTGCGCCGGGCCGAGCAACGGGGCCGGGTCGAGCTGGCCCGGGGTCGGATGCGGGTGGTCGACGACGCCGGCCTGCGGGCCGACGCCGGTTGAGAGGCCGAGCGCCGGTGTGATTCGCCCGTCGCCGGCGCGGGCTGTCACGCTGGCGGGTCATGGTCGACGCCCGGTCCTGGGGAGAGCGCGACGCCGCCGTGGTGTGGCACGGGTTCACGCAGATGGCCAGCTACCTCGACAACGAGCCGGTCATCGTCGAGGCCGGCGACGGCCACGAGCTG
Source organism: Acidimicrobiales bacterium (assembly GCA_036506715.1). GTDB lineage: Bacteria > Actinomycetota > Acidimicrobiia > Acidimicrobiales > VFJN01 > ZC4RG19. The sequence continues at coordinate 5,388 of DASXRH010000486.1, read as the reverse complement.
GTCGACGTCGAGGGCCGCCGCTACCTCGACGCCATCTCGTCGCTGTGGGTCACGACTCTCGGCCACCGGGTGCCCGAGCTCGACCAGGCGCTGCGCGACCAGCTGGACCGGGTGGCCCACTCGACGCTGCTGGGCAACGGCAACCGGGCGGTCATCGAGCTGGCCGAGGCGCTGGCGGCCGTGGTGCCGGTCGACGGGCCCCACTTCCTGTTCGCCTCCGACGGCGCGGCCGCCGTCGAGCAGGCGCTGAAGATCGCCTTCCAGTTCTGGGCCAACCAGGGCGCCGACGGCCGGACCGGCTACCTCGCCCTCGGCCACGCCTACCACGGCGACACGGTGGGGTCGCTGTCGCTCGGGGGCGGGGGGTTCGGCACCGACCTGTTCGATCCACTGCGGTTCGAGGTGGTGCGGGCGCCCGGCTACGACGACCCCCGGGCGCTGGACGCCGCCGCCGACCTGGTCGACGCCCACGGTCCCCGGCTGGCGGCGGTGGTGCTGGAGCCGCTGGTCCAGGGGGCGGCGGGGATGCTGGTGGCCGACCCCGGCGCCTACGGGCCGCTGGTCGAGGCGTGCCGGCGCCACGACGTGCTGCTCGTGTGCGACGAGGTTGCGACCGGCTTCGGGCGCACGGGCACCCTGTTCGCCGGCGAGCAGTGCGGCCTGCGGCCGGACCTGCTGGCCATCGGCAAGGGCATGACCGGGGGCTACCTGCCGATGTCGGCCACCGTGGCCAGCGACCGGGTGTACCGGGCCTTCCTCGGCCCCGACCTGTCGGAGCGGACCTTCTACCACGGCCACTCCTACAGCGGGAACGCCCTGGCCGCCGCCGTCGCCCTCCGCCACCTGCAGCTGGTCGAGGAGCGGGACGTGGTGGCCAACGTCCGGGCCCGGGCGGCCACCCTGCGCCGGCTGGCGGGGGAGCGGCTGGCCCCGCTGGCGGCGGTGGCCGACGTCCGGCTGTGCGGGCTGATGGGCGGGGTCGAGCTGGCGCCGCCGGCCGCCGGGCTGCGTTGGGGCCGGCGGGTGTGTGCCGCCGCCGTGCGCCGGGGGGTGCTGCTGCGTCCACTGGGCGACGTGGTGGTGTTGATGCCCCCGCTGACCGTCACCGACGGCGAGGTCGAGCGGATCGTGGCCACGCTGGCCGACGCCATCGCCGAGGTGGCCGGGGGATGACCCCGCCGGGCTGGGACGGCCGGGTCGACGACGAGCTCGACGCGGTGCGGGCTGCCGGCCGCTGGCGGGTCGTGCGCGACCTCGACCCCACCGGTCCCGTGACCGGCACGGTCGAGGGCCGGACGGTGGTCACCTTCGCCGCCAACGACTACCTGGGCCTCACCCGTCACCCGGCCGTGGTGGCCGCCGCCCACGCCGCGCTCGACCGTTGGGGCGCCGGCTCCGGGGCGTCGCGCCTGGTGGTGGGGTCGCGGCCGGTGCACGGCGAGCTGGAGTCCGAGCTGGCGGCCTGGAAGGCGAGCGAGGCGGCGCTGCTGTTCCCCACCGGGTTCGCCGCCAACCTCGGGGTGCTGGCGGCGCTGGGCGGTCCCGACGTGACGATCCTGTCCGACGAGCTGAACCACGCGTCGATCGTCGACGGAGCCCGGCTGGCCCGGGCCGGGGTCCGGGTCTACCGCCACCGCGACCTCGACCACCTGGCCAAGCTCCTGGTGGAGGTGGATGCCGAGGCCCGGGGCCCCGCCCTGGTGGTGTCCGACAGCGCGTTCTCGATGGACGGCGACGTGGCCGACGTGGCCGGCCTGGGCGAGCTGTGCGCCGCCCACGACGCCCTGCTGGTGCTGGACGAGGCCCACGCCGTGCTCGGCCCGGCGGTCGTCGGCGGCGCCGGGGCGCGGGTGCTGCGGGTGGGGACGTTGTCCAAGGCGCTGGGGGCGCTCGGCGGGTTCGTGGCCGGGCCGCGGCGCTACGTCGACCTGCTGCGCAACCGGGCCCGGCCGTTCATCTTCACCACCGCCCCCACCCCGGCCGACACGGCCGCGGGCCTGGCGGCCCTGCGGGTGGTGCGCTCGGCCGAGGGCTCGGCGCTGGTGGCCCGGCTGCGGGCCCACGTCGACCGCCTGCGGCCCGGGCACCCGACCCCGATCGTGCCGGTGGTGCTGGGCGAGGAGGCGGCGGCGCTGGATGCGGCCGAGGCCCTGCTGGCCGCCGGGCTGCTGGTTCCCGCCATCCGGCCGCCGACGGTGGCGCCGGGGACGTCCCGCCTGCGGGTGGCGCTGTCGGCCGCCCACACCGGCGACCAGGTCGACCGGCTGGCCGCGGCGCTGGCCGCCCTGCCGGGGCCCGCCGGGGGGACCGGTGTCGCCCCGGCCTGAGCGCCTGGTGCTGGTGGCCGGCACCGGCACCGAGGTGGGCAAGACGTGGGTCGCCTGCCAGTTCGCCCGGGCGCTGCGGCGGCGGGGGCTGATCGTGTCAGCCCGCAAGCCGGCCCAGTCCTACGACGCCGGCGACGATCCCGCCGACACCGATGCCGCCCTGCTGGCCCACGCAACCGGTGACCACCCGGCCACCGTGTGCCCCCGCCACCGCTGGTACCCGGTGGCCATGGCTCCGCCGATGGCGGCCGAGGCCCTCGACCGGCCCCCGTTCACCATCGCCGACCTGGCGGCCGAGCTGGCATGGCCGCCCGGCGTCGGCGTCGGCCTGGTCGAGTCGGCCGGCGGCGTGCGCTCGCCCCTGGCGTCCGACGGCGACACGGTGACCCTGGCCGCCGCCCTCCGCCCCGAGCGCATCGTGCTGGTGGCCGACGCCGGCCTCGGCACCATCAACGGCGTCCGCCTGGCCGCCGCCGCCCTCGCCGGCTGGCCGACCGTGGTGGTGCTCAACCGCTTCGACCCCGCCAGCGACCTGCACCGCCGCAACCACCGGTGGTTGGCCGACCGCGACGGCCTCGACGTGGTGACCGGTCCCGCCGACCTCGTGGCCCCGGTGGTGGGCTGGCCGACCTGACGGGATCAGGCGGCCCGGGCGGTGACCAGCCAGGCGCGGCCGTCGAGGCGGACGCCGTCGGGGCCGTCGGCGCCGGCGAACGCGGTGCGCAGGGCGGCGACGGCGGCCTCGACCACGGCCGGCGGCTGGCGGTCGAGCATGGCCCGGGCGATGGTCTGGCCCCGCATGTAGCTCGTCGCGTCGTCGACGTCGTGGCCGATCCACACGGAGCCGTCCACCTCGTCGAGACCCACGGCATCGAATCCGGCGGCGCCCAGCAGCGCGCGGACCCGGTCGGGGTCGGACAGCGAGAAGGGACCGGGGGACCCGGGATCGGCCAGCGGGGGCAGCGGGGCGTGGGCGGCCAGGGCCGTCGTCGGCCGCAGGATCCAGTCGTTGACGGCCAGCGGCTGCCAGCAGGAGAAGACCAGCCGCCCGCCCGGGGCGAGGGCCCGGCGGATGTTGCCGAACGCGGCCGCCGGGTCGGCGAAGAACATCACCCCGAACCGGCTGACCGCCACGTCGAACCCGCCCGCCGGCAGCGGGTGGACCTGGGCGTCGCCCTGCTCGAACGCCACGTTGGCCGACCCCTCGGCGGCGGCCAGGGCCCGGGCCCGCTCGACCAGCGGCCGGCCGATGTCGAGGCCCAGCGCGTGGCCGCCCGGGGTGCGGCGACCGGCGGACCGGGTCAGCCAGCCGGTGCCGCAGCCGACGTCGAGCACCCGGTCGCCGTCGCTGACGCCCGCGCCGACCAGCACCGCCTCGCCCCAGGCGGCCAGCCCCCGGTCGTGGCGATGGTCGTGGGCCACCCAGTGCTCGCCGCCGGCGCCGTTCCACAGCGCCGCCATCTCGGCGTTGCCCTCGGCGGCGATCACTCGCCCCGCCCACCCCGGGCGACGGCCCGGGCCGCCTCGCGGTCGGCGTCGCGCTTGGCCAGGACCTGGCGCTTGTCGTAGGTCTTCCGGCCGCGGGCCAGCGCCAGCTCGACCTTGGCCCGGCCGTCCTTGAAGTACAGCGCCAGCGGGATGAGCGACAGGTTCTGCTCGTCGACGATCGACCGCAGCCGGTCGAGCTCGGACCGGTGGAGCAGCAGCTTGCGCCGCCGGTCGGGGTCGTGCCCCGAGTGCACCTGGGCGTGGTCGTATGGGGCGATGTGCATGGACACCAGCCACGCCTCACCGCCGTCGATGCGGGCGTAGGCGTCGCCCAGCTGCACGTGCGCGGCCCGCAGCGACTTGACCTCGCTGCCCCGCAGCACCAGCCCGGCCTCGACGGTCTCGAGCACCTCGTAGTTGCGCCGGGCGCGCCGGTTGGCGGCGATGAGCTTGGTGCCGGAACGGGTGTCGGTGCGGGCCATAGGGGACTTCGCAGGCTACCGCTAGCCTCCGCGACCGTGCTCACGCTGACCGAGGACGTGTGGCGCCGGATGGTCGGCCACGCCTACGACGGCCTGCCCGACGAGGCCTGCGGGCTGTTCGCCGGCGACCCCGCCACCGGTCTCACCAGCGTGTTCTACCCGTGCCGCAACGCCGCCGAGTCGAGCCGGGTCTACACCGTCGATCCCCTCGACCACCTGCGGGCCGACCGCGACGCCGACGACCGGGGCCTCGAGATCCTGGGGGTGATGCACAGCCACACGCACACCGAGGCCTACCCGTCGCCCACAGACGTGGACCAGGCCCCCGACCCGGGGTGGCACTACGTCATCGTGTCGCTCAAGCGCGAGTCGCCCGTGCTGCGGTCCTACCGCATCGTCGACGGCACGATCGCGGAGGAGGCGGTGGCGCTCGACGATCGGTAGGATTGTCGACCAGAACACTCGCCTTTTCGGCGCCCCCGACCCGAGAGATCACATGGCCGTCCACTCCTCGGTGCTCGACCTGATCGGCAACACGCCGATGGTCGACGTCAGCCGCATCAGCCCCAACCCCGACGTCCGCATCGTGGCCAAGCTCGAGGGGCAGAACCCCGCCGGCTCGATCAAGGACCGCATCGCCTGGCGGATGATCCAGGAGGCCGAGGCCGACGGCACCCTGACCCCGGGGCGCACGATCATCGAGCCGTCGTCGGGCAACACCGGCATCGCACTGGCCATGATCGCCCGCATCCGCGGCTACCCGATCAGGATCGTCATGCCAGAGAACGTGTCGATCGAGCGGCGCCAGGCGCTCGAGGTGTGGGGGGCCGAGATCCTGCTCACGCCCGGGGGCGAGGGGTCGAACGGCGCGGTGCGCCGGGCCCAGGAGCTGGCCGACGAGCACCCCGAGTGGGTGTTCCTCTACCAGTACGCCAACGAGGCCAACCCTCGGGCCCACTACGAGGGCACCGGCCCCGAGATCTGGCGCGACTGCCCCGAGATCACCCACTTCGTGGCCGGCCTCGGCACCACCGGCACGCTCATGGGCGTCGGCCGCTTCCTCAAGGAGCAGAACCCGGAGATCAAGATCA
>DASXRH010000485.1:0-2170 GCA_036506715.1 Acidimicrobiales bacterium | reverse complement strand
CCAGCCTCACACCGCGGCGGCGCAGGCCGTTGACGAGGGCATGTGGCTGCTGTTCGCCGACCGTGCCCGGGTCCGGCCCGCCACCCCCGACGACCGCGACGGCCTGGCCGCGTTCGTCGACCGGTGCAGCGCCGAGACCCTGTACCGCCGCTTCCACGGCGCCGCCGGCACCGGCCTGCTGCGCCACGAGCTCGACCGCGTGGCGCACCCCAACCGGGCCCACCGTTCGTGGGTGGCCGTGTCGTGCTTCGGCCAGATCCGGGGCACCGCCACCCTGGCCTGGGGCCGCACCGGCACCGTCGAGGCCGCCTTCCTGGTCGAGGACGCCTGGGCCCGTCGGGGCGTCGGCCGCCTGCTGTGGGCCGCCGTCGCCGCCGAGGCCCGGCGCGCCGGCCTGACCACCGTGCTCGCCACGGTCCAGGCCGACAACGACCGCGCCATCCGCTTCCTCCGCGGCGTCGCCCCCGGCGCCCGGTCCCGCTTCGTCGGCGGGGCCGAGGTGGAGGTGACCATCCCGATCGATCCCATCGACCAGACCGCCGCCCAGATCATGGAGGCCGCGTGATGCGCTCCCGTCCCGACCACTCGCCCCTGGCGGGCGTGGCCGCGTTCGAGCCCTACGACGCCCGCACCCTGGCGCCGCTCACCCGGCACGCCGACCGGCTGACCGTGCCCGCCGGCACCACCGTCGCCCGCCGGGGCCGGCCCGCCCGCGAGGTGGTGGCCGTCCTCTCCGGCGAGGTCCTCGTCATGACCGAGGCCGGCGTCGCCCGCTGCGGCCCCGGCGCCTGGGTGGGCGCGGCCGAGGTCCGGGCCCACACGCCGCACGACGCCACCGTGGTGGCCGGCACCGACCTCGACGTGCTGGTCCTCACCGCCCCCGCCTTCCGGTGGGCCACGCAGGTGCTGCCGGGCCTCCTGACCCCGGACAGCCCGGTGCCATGCGCGCCCGAGACGGTCGCCGTCGACCGCGCCATGGCCTGACCTGGGCCAGGATGTCGGCATGCAGGTCGGCATCCACCTTCCCCAGTACGGCCGGGTCGCCACCGCGGCCGCCATCGCCCGCGCCGCCCGCCACGCCGAGGACCTCGGGTTCGCCGGCGTGTGGGTCAGCGACCACACGGTCCACCCGGCCGCCCAGGACTACCCCTCGCCCTACCTCCTCGACCCGCTGGTCACGCTCAGCTGGGCGGCGGCGGTCACCACCCGCATCGGGCTCGGCACCAGCGTGCTGGTGGTGCCCCAGCACAACCCGCTCGAGCTGGCCAACGCCCTGGCCAGCATCGACAACCTGTCCGGCGGCCGGCTGACCGCCGGGGTGGGGGTGGGCTGGTCGGCCGGCGAGTTCGCCGCGCTCGGGTACGGCTTCGGCGACCGGGGGCGGCGCACCGACGAGACGCTGCGCCTGTGGCGGGCCGTGTGGCGCGACGACCCCGTGTCCTTCGCCGGCGACTTCGTGCGGTTCGAGGACCTGCGCGTCCTGCCCAAGCCGGCCCACGACATCCCGATCTGGGTGGGCGGCTCGTCCGAGCCGGCCTACCGCCGGGCGGTCGAGCTGGGCGACGGCTACCAGTTCGTCGGGGTCACCCCCGAGCAGGTGGCCGCCCCGGTGGCCCGGTTGCGGGCCGAGCGCCCCGAGTCGGGCTTCGTCGTCTCGCTGCGCACCGGCTGGGACCCCCAGGGCATGGACCACGACCGCATCCGGGCCGAGCGCGACGCCTTCGCCGCCGCCGGGATCACCTACGTGGTGGCGGCCCCGTGGCAGAAGGACCTCGACGGCTGGCTGCGGTCGATGGAGCTGCTGGCCGCTCTGGTCGAGCCCGAACGGGGCTAGCTACTACCTAAAGCCAGTCGCGCCGCTTGAACAGCACGTAGAGGCTGAACGACAGCACGACCATCACCACCGACGACGCCCACACGCCCCAGGTCGCGGCGAACCCGGGGTAGGGCACGTTCATGCCGTAGTAGCCCGTGACCAGGGTGGGCACCGCGATGATCGCCGCCCAGCTCGTCACCTTCTTCATCACCTGGTTCTGGCGGTAGTCGCGCAGGCTGAGGTTGGCCTCCACCAGCGACGACACCAGGTCGCGCAGCGAGTCGGCCGAATCGCTCACCATCAGCACGTGGTCGTAGAGGTCCTGGTAGTAGGGGAGCAGCTCGGGACGGACCA
>DASXRH010000484.1:0-3253 GCA_036506715.1 Acidimicrobiales bacterium | reverse complement strand
ACCCGGCCTCCCGGGCCCACTTCGCCCGGGTCCAGGCGGGGCTGACCGCGCTCGGCATCCCCTTCACCGTCGAGCCCGGGCTCGTCCGGGGGCTCGACTACTACACGCACACCCTGTTCGAGTTCCAGAGCGAGGCCCTGGACACCGCCCAGTCGACCGTCATCGGCGGCGGGCGCTACGACGGCCTGATCGAGCAGCTGGGCGGGCCGCCCACTCCGGGCATCGGCTTCGGGTCGGGCATCGAGCGCATGCTGCTGGCCTGCGACGCCGAGGGCGTCTTCCCCGCCCCCGACTCGACCCTCGACGTGTTCGTGGTCGATGCCACCGACGGCTCCGCCGCCCGCGACCTCACCCACGAACTGCGGACCGCCGGGCTGCGGGCCGACCGGGCCTTCGACGGCCGGTCGATGAAGGCCCAGATGAAGGCGGCGGGTCGCTCGGGCGCCCGGGTGGCCGTCATCGTCGGCGAGCGGGAACGGGCCGACGGCGCTGCCGCCGTGCGCGACCTGGGCCGGGGTGAGCAGGAGATCGTCCCCCGCGACCAGGTCGCCGACCGGGTCCGCAAGCTATTGGAGGCACCGACCACGTGACCGACCATCCCCCGACCTGGGGCCTGCGCACGTGACCGACCATCCCCAGACCTGGGGCCTGCGCACGTGACCGACCACCCCCCGGCCTGGGGCCTGCGCACCCACTGGTGCGGCGCGCTCCGCCCCGCCGACATCGGCCAGACGGTGGCGCTGTGCGGCTGGGTCGCCCGCCGGCGCGAGCACGGCGAGCACCTCGCGTTCCTCGACCTGCGCGACCACACGGGCATCGTCCAGTGCGTGATCGACGGGTCGGTCGACGTGCGCAGCGAGTGGGTGGTGCGGGTCACCGGCGTGGTCCGGGCCCGGCCCGAGGGCACCGCCAACCCGGCGCTGCCCACCGGCGAGGTCGAGGTGGGCGAGTGCACGGTCGAGGTGCTCAACCCGGCCGAGCCGCCGCCGTTCCCGGTCGACGACCGGGTCGACACCGACGAGGTGGTGCGGCTGCGCTACCGCTACATCGACCTGCGCCGCGACCGCATGCAGCGCAACCTGCGGGCCCGGGCCACGGTCAACAGCGCCATCCGCCGGGCCATGGAGGCCCAGGGGTTCGTCGAGATCGAGACCCCGATGCTGATCGCGTCCACGCCCGAGGGCGCCCGCGACTTCGTGGTGCCGTCGCGCCTGCACCCCGGCGCGTTCTACGCCCTGCCCCAGAGCCCGCAGCTGTTCAAGCAGCTGTCGATGGTGGGCGGTGTCGACCGCTACTTCCAGATCGCCCGCTGCCTGCGCGACGAGGACCTGCGGGCCGACCGCCAGTTCGAGTTCATGCAGCTCGACGCGGAGGCCAGCTTCGTGGGCCAGGACGAGGTGCTGGCCTTCGTGTCGACCGCCATCCGCGAGGCCACGCGGGCGGTGACGGGCACCGAGGTGGGCGACATCCCGTCCATCACCTGGCAGGACGCCATGGAGCGCTACGGCTCCGACAAGCCCGACGTCCGCTTCGGCTTGGAGCTGGTCGAGCTCACCCCGGTGTTCGCGTCGACGGGGTTCAAGGCGTTCGCCGGCCAGACGGTCAAGGGCATCCGCCTGCCGGGCGGCGCCGACATGTCCCGCAAGCGGCTCGACGACCTCACCGACGCCGCCAAGCGGTGGGGGGCCAAGGGACTGGTGTGGATGCGGGTCGGGGTCGACACGCTCGACAGCCCGGTGGCCAAGTTCCTGTCCGACGCCGAGCTGGCCGGCATCCGCGACGGGCTCGGCGCCATGGCCGGCGACCTGCTGTTCCTGGTGGCCGACGAGCGCATGGTGGCCAACCACGTGCTCGGGCTGCTGCGGCTCGAGCTCGGGCGCCCGCCGGTCACCGAGGGCGGCCTGCACTTCCTGTGGGTCGTCGACTTCCCATTGTTCGAGGGAGTGGGCGACGACGGCGCGCCCCAGCCGGCCCACCACCCGTTCACCATGCCGCACCCCGACGACGTGGGGCTGCTGTCCTCCGACGACCCGGCCGACCTGCTGCGGGTGCGGTCGCAGGCCTACGACCTGGTGCTCAACGGCTGGGAGCTGGGGTCGGGCTCGGTCCGGATCCACCGCTCCGACGTGCAGCAGACCGTCTTCGGCCTGCTGGGCATCGGGCCCGAGGAGGCCCAGGAGCGGTTCGGGTTCCTGCTCGACGCCTTCCGCTACGGTGCGCCGCCCCACGCGGGGTTCGCCTTCGGCATCGACCGGCTGGTGGCGCTGCTGGTGGGGGAGGAGAACATCCGCGAGGTGATCGCCTTCCCCAAGACCCAGTCGGGCGCCGACCCGCTCACCAACGCGCCCACGGCCATCGACCCCGGTTACCTGGCCGAGCTGGGGCTGCGCACCCTCCCACCGAAGGGCTGATCCCACGCCCGCCCCGCCGCCGTCGCCGCCCGCCATCGCCCCGCCCCGGCTGCCGACCGAGTGCGAGCCGGCGCGCCTCGCCGACCTCGACGACGACCGCCACCTCGACGGCGTGGCGCTGGCCGGCGAGATGGCGGTCGACCTGGCGGTGCGGGGACTGACCCTCACCGGTACCCGGGTGTCCGGCCTGCGGCTGCCGGGCGCGGCGTTCGAGGAGCTCGAGCTGGCCGACGTCGTGTGGGAGGACTGCGACCTGGCGGGCGCCACGCTCGAGGGTGCGGTGCTGCGGCGGGTGGAGTTCCGCCGCTGCCGGCTGTCGGGCGCGGTGGCCGCCGGCATCGTCGCCGCCGACGTGCGCTTCGTCGACTGCCGGGCCGACGACGGTTGGTTCCGCATGGCCCGGCTGGAGCGGTGCGGGTTCGAGGACTGCGACCTGGCCGCCAGCGACTGGTACGACGCCCGCCTCCAGGACACCCGCTTCGTCCGCTGCCGGCTCGACGGCGCCGAGCTGTCCAAGGCGACGCTGCGGGAGGTGGCCCTCCACGGCTCCAGCCTGGCCGACCTGCGCGGCGGCGGCGCGCTGCGCAACCTGGTGATCGCGGGCGACCAGCTGCTGGACGTGGCGGTGGCCCTGTTCCCGGGGCTCCGCATCCGGGTGGACGACGACTACCTGGCCGATCCGTCTCCCGGGACGGGCGGGCGCTAGCGCGACAGGCGGTCGAGCAGGCCGGCCAGGGCTTCCGCGACGTCGTCGCGGCGGCGTTGCCAGCGACCGCTGGCGACCCGCATGCTGCCGCCACCCACCACGGCGCCGGCCGGGAGGGCGGCGATGACGAGGCCGG
>DASXRH010000483.1:0-2261 GCA_036506715.1 Acidimicrobiales bacterium | reverse complement strand
GGCCCCTGCCCAGCCGGCCCGACCCTCCCTCACCACACCACGTCCCATCCCACTCACCCCCGCCCCCACGGCACCGCTAGGTTCTGACATCGATGAGCATCCTCGGATGGATCGTGGTCGGGTTGATCGCAGGCGCGCTGGCCCGCTGGGTCACCGGCACTCCCAGCAGCGGCTGCCTGCTCACCATCGTCGTGGGCGTCGCCGGCGCCCTCATCGGCGGCGTGCTCTGGGGCCTGGCGACCGGCGACCAGACCGCCCTCGACGAGTTCGACCTCGGATCGATCGGCGTGGCCTTCCTCGGCTCCGTCATCCTGCTGCTGGTCCTCCAGGCCCTGCAGCCCTCGCGCCGACGGCGCCGCTGACCCCGGGTCAGATCCGCGGCTCGCTGGCCTTCGCCAGCCTGACAACCCGTCGCTCGTCCCCCTAGGTTGATCCCATGTCCGAGGTCGTCATCGTCGAAGCCGTCCGCACCCCGATCGGCCGCCGCAACGGCGGTCTCTCGACGGTGCACCCCGCCGATCTCCTGTCCACCGCGCTGCGCGCGGTCGTCGACCGCTCGGGCATCGACCCGGCGGCCGTCGGCCAGGTCGTCACCGGGTGCGTCAGCCAGGTCGGCGAGCAGTCGTTCAACATCGGCCGCACCGCCTGGCTCAGCGCCGGGCTGCCGCTCACCACCGCGGCCACCACGGTCGACACCCAGTGCGGCTCGTCCCAGCAGGCCACCAACCTGGCCACCAGCCTGGTGGGCTCCGGCGTGGTCGACGTGGCCATCGCCTGCGGCGTCGAGCTGATGTCCCGGGTGCCGATCGGCGCCAACTCGTCCCGCAAGCTGGGCCTCGGCGTGCCCATCCCCAAGGCCTACTTCGGCCACTACGAGTTCACCTCGCAGTTCGAGGGGGCCGAGCGCATCGCCGACAAGTGGGACGTCACCCGGGCCGACACCGACGCCTTCGGCCTGGCCTCCCAGCAGCGCGCAGCGCAGGCCTGGGCCGAGGGCCGGTTCGACACCCAGGTCGTCGAGGTCGACGCCCCCGACGTCGACGAGGAGGGCGCCCCGCTGGAGACGACCCACCACGTCGCCCGCGACGAGGGCCTGCGCGACACCACCATCGAGGCGTTGGCCGGGCTCAAGCCCGTGGCCCGCCCCGAGGGCGTGCACACCGCCGGCAACTCGTCCCAGATCAGCGACGGCGCCGCCGCGGTGCTGGTCATGACGGCCGAGCGGGCCGCCGAGCTGGGCCTCACGCCCCGGGCCCGCGTCGTCGACACCTGCCTGGTGGGCGTCGACCCCGTGCTCATGCTCACCGGCCCGATCGATGCCACCCAGCGCCTGCTCGCCCGCACCGGCATGGGCATCGGCGACATCGACCTGTTCGAGATCAACGAGGCCTTCGCCTCGGTCGTCCTGGCCTGGCAGCGCGAGGTCGGCGCCGATCCCGAGCGCACCAACCCCAACGGCGGGGCCATCGCCCTCGGCCACCCCCTCGGCGCCACCGGCGCCTTCCTCATGACCAAGGCCGTCCACGAGCTCGAGCGGGCCGACATGTCCACCGCCCTCGTCAGCATGTGCTGCGGCGGTGGTCTGGGCACCGGCACCATCATCGAGCGTCTCTAGCCACCCACGCCCGGTCTGCGCGCGCCCGGCGCGCTTCGCGGCTCCGCCGCTCTGCACACGCCCGCGATCCGGAGGGACCCGATGTCCCTGGTCCTGCGCGCCCTGGGCGCCATCCTCACCGCGGCCCTCGCGGCCGCCCTCACCACCATGGCCTGGCCGCCGCCCCCGGGGGCAGGGTCGGGCGGCCCACCCGGCCGCGCCCGCGTCGTGCGGGTGATCGACGGCGACACCGCGGTGGTCGATCTGGGCGGAGGCGACACCACCGTGCGCTTCATCGGCATCGACACGCCCGAGACCGTCGCCCCCAACCGCCCGGTCGAGTGCTTCGGACCCGAGGCGTCGAGCCGCCTCAAGCAGCTGCTCCCCCCGGGCACGGCGGTGCGCCTGTGGCGCGACGTCGAGCCCCTCGACCGCTACGACAGGCTGCTGGCCTACGTGCAGCGCAGCTCCGACGGCCTGTTCGTCAACGTCGCCCAGGTGGCCGACGGCTACGCCATCGCCAAGTCGTACCCGCCCAACACGTGGTACCGCACCACGTTCGACGCGGCCGAGGCCGCGGCCCGCGCCGGTGGCGTCGGACTGTGGAGCACCTGCGACGGCGCCGACGTGGTCCTCGGCCCGGCACCGGCCGGCCCCGCCACCCGAG
>DASXRH010000482.1:0-3729 GCA_036506715.1 Acidimicrobiales bacterium | reverse complement strand
CAGCCCGGCGGCGGACAGGGCCTCCGGCGGCGCCCCGACCCCGGGAGAGCCGCCGCCGGCCGCCGGGAACCTCTTCCCGACGACCGAAGCGGCGTCCTCCACTCCGGACGCACCGACCGGCACACGCTCGGCCCCGGCACCGACCGTGCCCTGATCGCTACGTCCGGGGGGTCCGCCGGATGATGCCCCCGTAGTGCCAACGTTCGGATCGGCGCTGACGATGCGGCCAGCGACGATCTCGACGTCGGCCAGCACGGGGCCGGCGGGTGTGAGCACGGTACCGCCGGTCACGACGAGGCCCGACACGACGTCCGTCACACCGGGTCGGCCAGCGGGGCCAGATCGCCGTCCCGCCCGAGGTGGTGGCGGGCGAGCGTGGCGGCGCCGACGGCGCCGGCCGGGATGCCCTCGGGCACCAGCGCCACCCGGTCGGCCAGGTCGATGGCGGCCAGCACCGGCGCCCGGGTGGCCCGGCGATGGAGCGCGGCCCGCACGGCGGCGAGCAGGCCGGGACCGGCGGCGCCGTCGGCCACCCCGCCGCCCAGCACGATGACCTCGGGGTCGACGGTCTGGGCCAGCAGCGCCACCGCCCCGGCCAGGTGGCCGGCCACCTCGTCGAGCAGGGCGACCGCGCCCGGGTCGCCGCCGTCGGCCGCCGCCACCAGGGCGGCCGCCGCGGTCACGGCCCCGTCGCCCGCCGGCCAGCGGGCCGCGATGGCGGCCCCGGAGGCGACGGCCTCGAGGCAGCCCCGCTGCCCGCACTCGCACAACGGACCCTGGGGGTCGACCGGCAGGTGGCCGATCTCGCCGGCGGCGCCGTGGGCGCCCCGGCGGATGCGCCCGCCGAGCAGCAGTCCGGCGGCCAGGCCGGTGCCGACGCTGAGATAGGCCAGGTCACCCCGACAGCCGAGCGCCACAGCCGCCCCCACGGCCGCCAGGTTGACGTCGTTGTCGACGACCACCGGCGCCCCGCCCGCCAGACGGCCCAGGTGGTCGGCCAGCGCCACCGGGGTGGCGCCGAGGCCCAGGTTGACCGCGTGGCGGACCGTGCCCGCCGCGCGGTCGACCAGGCCGGGGACGCCCACGCCCACGGCCGCGAACCCGTCGACCGGCCGGCCGGCGGCGGCCGCCAGGGCGGTCAGCGCGTCGCCCACCGACCGCAGCAGGCCGGCGGCGTCGCCCCCGGCCGTCGGGCGGCGGATCGTGGCGACCACGGCCTGGCCCACCCCGGCGTCGGGGGAGGTGGCGTCGACCGCCACGGCCAGGGTCTTGGTCCCGCCGACGTCGACGCCGGCCACCACCACGTCAGGCACGGACCACCTCGGTATCGGGATCGGCCCCGGTCGCGCCGGCCCGGACCGGCGGCGGATCGGCCCGCAGCGACTCGCCGGTGCCGGCGTCGAACAGGTGGACCCGGGCGGTGTCGACCGCCAGGCGGACCGTGTCGCCGGCGGCCAGGTGGCTGTGGGTGCCCAGGCGGGCGATGGCCCGGCCGGGCGCGTCGGTCACCGTCACGTGGACGACCAGCTCCGCACCCAGCGATTCCACCAGATCGACCGGGGCCTCGATCACCCGGTCGGGCGGGGCGCCGGGCTCGACGGCCACGTCGGCGAACGCCTCGGGCCGGATACCCACCGTGACCGGCCCGCCGGCCCGGGCGGCCAGGCCGGGGTGGGCGGCCACGAGGCCGGAGTCCAGCGCCAGCCGGTGGGGGCCGATGCGGACGGCCACGGCCCCGCCGTCGCCGGCCTCGACCGTGGCGGCCAGCAGGTTCATGGCCGGCGACCCGATGAAGCCGGCCACGAACAGGTTGAGCGGCCGGTCGTAGAGCCGCTGGGGGCTGTCGACCTGCTGGATGCGCCCGTCGCGCAGCACCGCCACCCGGGTGCCCATGGTCATCGCCTCGGTCTGGTCGTGGGTCACGTACACGGTGGTGACCGCCAGCTCGCGCTGGAGGCGGGCGATCTCGGCCCGCATCTCGACCCGGAGCTTGGCGTCGAGGTTGGACAGCGGCTCGTCCATGAGGAAGGCCCGGGGGTGGCGGATGATGGCCCGGCCCATCGCCACCCGCTGGCGCTGGCCGCCCGACAGCTGCGAGGGCCGCCGGCCCAGCACGGCCGTGAGCTGCAGGGTCTCGGCCACCTCCGCCACCCGGCGGGTGATCTCGTCCCTGGGGACCCGGGCCAGCTTGAGCGGGTAGCCGATGTTCCGGGCCACCGACATGTGCGGGTAGAGCGCGTAGCTCTGGAAGACCATGGCGATGTCGCGGTCCTTGGGCTGGGCGTGGGTGACGTCGCGGCCGCCGATGGCGATGGTCCCCGCGGTCACCTCCTCGAGCCCGGCGATCATGCGCAGCAGCGTCGACTTGCCGCATCCCGATGGGCCCACCAGGACCAGCAGCTCGCCGTCGGCGACGTCGAGGTCGACGGCGTCGACCGCAGCGGTGGTGCCGTCGTAGGACTTGGTGACGCCGCGGACGGCGATGTCAGCCACGGGAGGTCCTTCCTGTGTCGGCCGCCGGCGCCGCCGCGCCGAGCAGTAGGGCCGCCACGGCGTCGCCGCAGGCGGGGGAAGCGCCGAAGGTGGTGATGGTGGCCGCTGCCGGCGGCAACCCGGAGGTGGGCCAGCCCATGTCGACCAGTGTGGCGTCGGGCCGGGCCGCCAGCAGCGCCGCCAGGGCGGCGGCCTGGTCGGGTCGGCGCGCGGGGTCGCGGCAGACCACCACCAGCGGCCGCCCGCGGCCGGCCAGCAGGGCCGACGCGACGGCCCGGTCGTCACCCTCGGCCACCCGGGTGGCCGTCGCCGTGGGGTCGCGCCGGGCCAGCGGGCCGGCCAGGCCCCAGGGCACGACCCCGGCGGCGACGTTCGCCGGCCGGTCGAGCTCGACGACATGGGCGCCCGTGACCGGGGCGGGCAGCGGCCCGTCGACCCGCACGGCCCGGCGGGCGGCCTCGGCGCCCAGCGCCGCCACGCGGGACCAGGGATCGGCGGCCGGCGGGCCGACCTCGGCGCCCACGGCGGAGGCCAGCGCCGCCACCCGGGCGGCGGCGTCGTGGACCCGCGGTTCGGGCAGGGTGCCCACCGCCACCGCGGCCACCACGGCCTCGACGCAGGCGGTGACCAGGGCGTCGTCGTTGTCGGGGCCGAGGCAGCACAGGTCGGCGCCGGCGGCCAGGGCCTGGACCACCAGCGCCGGGATCGGGCCGCCGGCCCCGCCCATGTCCAGCGCGTCGGTCACGACCACGCCCGCGAAGCCCAGCTCGCCCCGCAGCAGGTCGCACAGGATGCGCCGGCTCACCGTGGCCGCCGCCGGGTCGAGGGCCGGGACCAGCAGGTGGCCCGGCATCACCGCCGCCACCCCGGCGGCCACCGCCGCCCGGAACGGGGCCAGCTCGCGGGCCCGCAGCACCTCGGCCGGGGCCGCCACCGTGGGCAGGGCCAGGTGCGAGTCGACGGCCACGGCGCCGTGGCCGGGGAAGTGCTTGGCGCACGCCGCCACCCCCGCCGCCTGCAGCCCGGCCACGAACCCGGCGGCGTGCCGGGCCACCAGGTCGGCGTCCGACCCGAACGAGCGGACGCCGATGACCGGGTTGGCGGGGCCGCTGTTGACGTCGGCGCAGGGGGCCAGGTCGACGTCGACGCCCGCCGCCCGCAGCGCGGCGCCCAGCGCGCCGGCCACCGCCGCCGTCAGGTCCACGTCGTCGACCGCCCCCAGCGCGGCGTTCCCGG
>DASXRH010000481.1:0-1756 GCA_036506715.1 Acidimicrobiales bacterium | reverse complement strand
CGTGGGCGCGACCTTCGTCCGCAACAACCTGGGCAAGCGCAGCGTCGGCCTCGACCTCAAGTCCGCGGCCGGCCGGGGGTTGTTCCTCGACCTCGTGCCCAGGTTCGACGTGGTGTGCGAGAACTTCAAGGCCGGCACCATGGACCGCCTGGGCCTCGGCTACCAGGTGCTGGCCGACCGCCACCCCGGCGTGATCTACCTGTCGCTGTCGGGGTTCGGCAACGACGACGCGTCGCCCTACCGGGCCTGGCCCGCGTACGCGGCCGTGGTCGAGGCCATGTCGGGCATCTACGAGTACAAGAAGGAGCGGGACCGGGCGCCCCGGGCCAACCCGGTCGGCGCGCTGGGCGACATCAGCTCCGCGCTGTTCGGGACCATCGGCGTGCTGGCGGCGCTGCGCCAGCGCGACCGCACAGGCGAGGGCCAGCGGGTCGACGTGGCCATGCTCGACGCCGTGCTGGCCATGACCGACATCGTGACCAACCTGTGGTCGATGGGCATCCACGGCACCATCGAGGACGAGATCGGCGCCATCATCGACACGTTCGCGTGCGGCGACGGCCACTTCGTCCTCCAGGCCGCCCGGCCCCAGCACTTCACCGCCCTGGCCGAGGTCATCGGCCGGCCCGAGTGGAACGACGACCCCCGCTTCGCCACCTCCTTCGGCTGGATCGCCAACCTGGCCGAGGTCCGGGCCGCCATCGAGGCGTGGGCCGCCCCCCTCACCCGGGCCGAGGCGTGCGCGGCGCTCGGCGCCGCCGGGCTGGCCTCCGGGCCGTGCCTGACCCCGCCCGAGGTCATCGCCGACCCCCACGTCGCCGCCCGCCACATGCTGGTCGAGGTGCCCCGCCCCGACGGCGACGGCGAGGCGGTGCTGGTGCCGGGCAACCCGGTGAAGATGTCCAAGGTGGCCGAGGGCCCCGAGACCCGGTTCCCGTGGCTCGGCGAGCACACCGACGAGGTGCTGGCGGCCGAGCTGGGCCTGGCCCCCGGCGACCTGGCCGCGCTGCGGGCCGGGGGCGTCATCGGCTGATGGCCCGCCGGCGGGTTCACCGCCGACGACGAGCGCCGGCTGGCCCCGCTCCAGCCGCTGCGGGCCTTCGTGGCCGGGTGATCTGGCCCGCCGGGGTGTGGGAGGATCGACGACCAGCATGAGCGGGGAGACCGTGTGATCACCGGCACCATCGCCGTCTGCACGCGCGACCGGGCAGGGGTCCTCGGGCAGTGCCTGGCCAGCCTCGCCGCCCAACTCGCCGAGCCCGGCCAGCTCGAGGTGCTGGTGGTCGACAACGGCTCGACCGACGGCACGGCCAGCCTGCTCCGCAGCTGGCGGGAGGCCGCCGGCGACGGTCCCGCCCGCCACTCGGTGGTCGAGCCCCGCGTCGGCCTGTCCCACGCCCGCAACCGGGCGCTGGCCACCTCCGACCGGGAGGTGGTCCTGTTCCTCGACGACGACGCCCTCGTCCCACCGACCTGGGGCGGCGCCCACCTGCGGGCCCACGCGGCCGACGACCGGGTGGGCAGCGTCGGCGGCCCCATCGGCCTGTCGTGGCCGGCCGGCCGACCCGACTGGATCACCGACGAGGTCACCATCTGGTACAGCCGCCTCGACCTGGGCGACGAGGCCGGTCCCTTCCCCACCGCCCACGGGCCCTACGGCACCAACATGTCGGTGCGGCGCCGGGCCGCGCTGGACGTCGGCGGCTACGACCCCGGCCTCGGCCGGTCGGGCCACCGGCTGCTGTCCGGCGAGGAG
>DASXRH010000480.1:0-7364 GCA_036506715.1 Acidimicrobiales bacterium | reverse complement strand
TCGTGCAGGAGAGCCAGCTCGCCCCCGACCGGGGCAACCCCGCCACCGCCTTCCGCTGGTTCAACGCCGAGTTCCTGCGGTGGATGCTGTCCGACGGCCCCGGCGCCGTGGTGCTCGAGAACCGCCCCCACCCGAGCGAGCTGTCGCTGCGGGTCGACTGGGTCGAGCTCACCTCCTACGCGGGCAGCCAGCCGGTCTGCATGTTCCTCGGCACCAGCGATCCCCGGGGCATCGAGCCCGGCACCACCTGGCTGACCGTCGACACCCCGTCCGACGCCGACCGCGACGGCATGCTGGTCATCCGCCAGGACACCGACCTCCTGGGCGAGCACATCGTGGCCACGGCGGCCGAGGAGCTGCGGCGGCTGATCAAGCTGGGCCGGGTCGACCCCGACCTCGAGTACCGCTGGTTCATGCCCCACATCAGCTCGTACGTGTTCAAGGACCGGGTGGAGGCGGCCCTGCTCGACGCCGGGCTCGACCTGCCGGCCGAGCGGTGGTTCACCAACCTGGCCACCAGGGGCAACACCGGCGCGGCCTCCATCTACATCATGCTCGAGGAGGCGCTGGCCGCCGGCCTCTTCGAGCCGGGCGACCGCATCCTGGCGATGGTGCCCGAGTCGGGCCGTTTCATCATGAGCTACATGCAGTTCACCTGCGTCGCGCCCGCATGAACTTCGGTCAGGCCATTCATCAGCTCTGCGCGCCATGATTCATCGTCTTTCTCCGATCTCATACGAGGTGAAGCCCCGATGCCCGTCATCGCCCCCGACCTGCTCGACCGCTCGCCGCTCGGCCCCCTCCCCGACGACGCCTCCCCCACCAGCGCCTGGCTGTGGCAGCAGCTGGCCGCCGTGTGGGCCGACTTCGAGCGGCGGCTCGCAACCATCCCTGTCGTCCGCCACATGGAGGACGGCACCATCACGGTCGAGGAGTACCGCGAGCTGCTGCTCAACCTGCGCCAACAGGTGATCGAAGGGGGCCGGTGGATCGCCCTCACGGCCGCCAACATGTCCATCGACCTCATCGCCGTGCGCTCGCTGCTCATCCGGCACGCCGCCGAGGAGCACCTCGACTACAAGATGCTCGAGCACGACTTCGCCTCGGTGGGCGGCGACCCCGCGGCCATGGTCTCGCACCCCAAGAACATCGGATCCGAGGCCTTCTCCTCGTACATGTTCCACCAGGCCGCCCAGCCCGACCCGCTCCACCTGTTCGGGGCCATGTTCATCATCGAGGGCCTCGGCGCCTGCAAGGCGGCCGGGTGGGCGGCCGGCATCCGCTCCTCGCTCGGCATCGACGACAGCCAGGTGCGGTTCCTCGCCTACCACGGGGTCAACGACGACACCCACTACGACAAGCTGCGGGGGGTCCTGACCAACCCGCTCGTCGACCAGGCCCTGGCCGAGCGGCTGGTGCGCACGGCCAGGATCGTCGGCCGTCTCTACGCCCTCCAGCTCGAGGAGCTGGGGAACGTCTGATGACGGCGCCGAGAGACCGCGCCAACCCGAGCATCTGGCAGGCCATGGCGGCCGACCCGCTCCTGCACGTCGACGACCGCAGCCGGACGCTGCAGGTCCGCGACTCGCAGCGCTGGACCCGCCGCCATCTGCGGCCGGTGACCCGGGCCCTGTGCATGGCCGTGGTGTGGAGCGCGTTCTTCGTCAAGCGCACCGTGCCGCCGCTGCGCCGGGGCAGCGAGGCCACGCTCAACCGGCTCGGGCCCTGGTTCCTGACGCGGTGGTCGTCACCCGAGGCGCTCGAGCTGATCCTCCGCCATTTCGCGATCGAGACCCAGCTCATCAACTTCGTGGCCCGCAACTGCGGGGGCGCCGTCCCCGAGGTCGACCTGCTCCCCCGGCGGGCCGGCGAGCTGGGCGACTGGCACGGGATGAACGCCGTCGTGCGCCACGACGCCAACGTGTTCAACCTGTTCATCGACCTCGGCGAGACCCCGGCGGTGGACGTCGAGCACGCCCGGCCGCCGGCCGAGCTGGACTTCTCGATGCTGCAGCTGCCGGCGTTCGACCTCGACCCCGGGGTGCGGCGGCGGCTGCGGCTCGACCTCCAGTCCACGCTCGACGTCATCGTGGCCACCCTGGCCGTGTTCATGGACCACGACACGGCCGAGCGGGCCGTCAACTCGCTGCAGCTCGACGAGAGCCTGCTGGCGGCCGTGGCCAACCTCACGGGCGACCCGGTGTTCCGCACCTGGGCGCCGGTCAAGTTCACCAACTGGGTGGGCATGACCGGCGACGTCGGGCGCGACCTGCACTGGCACTTCGTGGTCACCGAGTACGCGCACACCCGGCTCTGCCGGCTGCGCGACGCCGTGGCGGCCGGGGCGCCGGCCGACGCCGCCCCTGTGGCGACGGTCGGGGGCTAGGCATGCGCGCCCACCGCCCCGGGCGGGCGGCCGCGGCCTACGCCCGGTTCGTCACGGCCCGCCCGGGGCGGGCGCTCGCGCTGGTGGTGGCGCTGGTGGTCCTGCTCGGGGTGGCCGCCCGCGGGGTCCGCCTCGACAACGACTTCGCCGCCCTGTTCGCCACCTCGGGCGAGGAGGCCCAGCAGCGCGCGCGGTACCGGGCCACCTTCGGGCCCGACGACGGCCTGCTGGCCGTGGTGGTCACCTTCGACGGCCCGGCCCCGGCGGCGGGGCCGTCCGCGGCCCAGGTGGCCCTGGTCGACCGGGTCAGCCGGGCCGTGGCCGGAGTCGACGGCGTCGACCGGGTCGACAGCCTCACGGCCACCGACCTGCTCGCCCCCGGCCAGGGCACGCCGACGCCGGCGTTCGGGCCCCGTTCGACCCTGGCCGGCCTCGACCCCGCCGCCCGGCTGCGGCTGGCCCGGGACTCCGGGCTCGGCACCCAGTTCCTGGTGTCCGACGACGGCCGCACGTGGCTGGTGGTGGGCACGCTCGCCCCCGACCGCGACTCGTACGAGGAGGTGGTGGGCCCGGCCGGCGCCGTCCGGTCCCGGGTCGACGACGTCGTGGCGGGCGCGGGGCCGGGCGGGGCCGCCGGGGCCCACGTCGCCTTCGCCGGCGTCGCCTTCACCCGGGTGGCGGCCATCGACCAGATGCAGAGCGACCTGCTGGCCCTGGCGCCCGTGGCGACCCTCGTCATGGCCGGGCTGCTGGCCCTGTTCTTCCGGCGCCCCGTGGCCGTCGTGGCCCCGCTGGTGGCCATCGGGCTGTCGGTGATGGCGACCGCCGGCATCGTGGGCCTGGCGGGCGACGACCTCAACCAGGTCACGGTCATCTACCCCATCCTGCTCATGGGCATCGTGGTGGCCAGCGCCACCCACCTGCTGCACCGCTACTACCGCGAGGGGGCGGCCGGGCGGGCGCCGGCCGACGCCGCCCGGATCACGGTCGAGCGCGTCCTGCCCGGCGCGTTCGTCGCCAACCTGACCAGCGCCATCGGCTTCGCTTCGCTGGCGACCGCCCACATGCGGATCCTCCACGAGTTCGGGATCTACCTCGCGGCGGGCGTCATGCTGGCGTGGGCCATCGGCACCACGGTCATCCCCGCCATCCTGGTGCTGCGACGGGCCGAGCCCCCGGCCCACTACCGGCGGGCGGCGACGGGCGCCGGCGGCGCGGGCGGGGTCACGGGGCGCCTGGCCCGGGCGGTCACCGAGCCGCGGGCGGCGGTCGCGCTGGTGGTGGGCGGCCTGGTCGTGGTGGCCGGCGCCGCGCTGGTGGCCTCCACCGCCACCTACGACTACGCACTGGAGGACATGCTGGCCGGCGGTGACCCCACCACGGTCGGGAACCGTCTCGTCGACGACCGGCTGGCCGGGATCATCCCCGTCGAGGTCAGCCTGGCCGGCCCGCCGGGTGCGTTCGACGACCCCGACGTGCTCGCCCGGGCCGGGGCGCTCGACGCCTACGTGACCTCCCAGATCGGCGACCGGCCGGTGGGCCTGCCCGCGCTGCTCGCCGACCTGCGGGCGGCCGGGGTGGACGGCGCCACCCCGGCCGCCACCCTCGACCTGGTGGCCGCCAGCCGGCCCGACGACCTGGCCCGGCTGGTGTCGGCCGACCGCAGCCAGGCCCGGCTGGGCGGGTTCGCGCCGGACCGGGGCGGCCGCTGGGTGGTGGCGCTGCGCGACCGCATCGAGGACGAGGGCGCCCGCCTGTTCGCGGGCACGCAGGTCGAGGTCCGGGTCACCGGCGAGGCCCCGGTGGCCTACGCCGGCATGAACCGGCTCACCAGCGAGCTGGTGGTGAGCACGATCGTGGCCCTGGTGGTCATCGTCGTCGCCATCGGCCTGGTGTTCCGCAGCCCCGGCCTGGCGCTGGTGGCGGCGCTGCCCAACGTGGTGCCGGTGGTGGCGGGCATGGGGCTCCACGCCCTCACGAGCGACACGCTCGACCCGCTGCCCGGCCTCGTGTTCTGCATCGCCGCCGGGCTCGCGGCCGACGACACGGTCCACCTGATCAACCGGTGGCGGGAGCTGCAGGGGGACACCCGTGGCGACCCCCGGGCGCCGGTGGTGACCGCCCTCGTCACCGCCCGCGGGGCGATGGTGTCGTCAACCGCGGTCCTGGTGGCGGGGTTCGGCTGCCTGGCCCTGTCAGGATTCGCCTGGAACCGCGAGCTCGGCCTGCTGGGCGCCGTGGTGCTGCTGCTGGCGCTGCTGTCCGACCTGGTGCTCGGCACCGCCGGGTTGTCGCTCTACGCCCGGCTGGCCGACCGGCGGGCGCCCCGGCATGCGCTGGTCCCGCTCCCCCGGCCCGACCCGGTGGCGGCGGGGGGCTGAGGCCCCGCCGCCACCATCGGGCAGACTCGCGGCATGGTCGGCAGCCTCGATTGGACCCCCGCCCGCCTCCACCCCGAGCTGGTGGCCCCGCCGGTCGCCACCGCGGTGGCCGGGTTGGACGCCCCCGACGACGTGCTGGTGGCGGCCATCGACCCCGACCTGGCCGACACGGCCGCCTTCTGCGAGCGCTACGGGGTCGGGCTCGACGTCTCGGCCAACTGCGTGGTGCTGGCGGCCCGGCGGGGGGGCGAGACCCGGCTGGCGGCCTGCATGGTGCTGGCCACCACCCGGGCCGACGTCAACGGCCTGGCCCGGCGCACCCTGGAGGCCAAGAAGGCGTCGTTCGCGCCCGTGGACGCCGCCGTGGCCGAGACCGGCATGGAGTACGGCGGCATCACCCCGCTCGGCCTGCCGGAGGGGTGGCCGGTGCTGGTCGACGGCGCGGTGGCGGCGACCGACCGGGTGGTGGTGGGCAGCGGGGTGCGGCGCTCGAAGCTGCTGCTGCCGGGCAAGCTGCTGGCCGCCCTGCCGGGGGCGGTGGTCCTCGACGGGCTGGGCGTGGTGCCGGGGGCCTGATCCGCCGGCTCACCCGCCGTCGCCATCGCCGCCGTCGAGGTCGAGGCGGAAGCCCCGCAGCCAGAGCCCGGGCTCGGGCTCCCGGTCGAGCGCCGTGTCGCGCACGAACCCGAGGCGCCCGTACAGGCGGTGGGCGGTGCCCATCCAGTCGGTCGAGTGGAGCAGGAGGCGGTCGCGGCCGCCGGCCACGGCCCGGGCGATGCAGGCCCGGGTGAGCGCCTCGCCCACACCCCGGCCCTGGGCGCCGAGGGCCACCGCCAGCATGCGGATGCCGGCGCCCCGGGGATGGGAGAACTCGGCCGCCGGCGAGCGGGGGCCGGGCACGTAGGTGACGCCTCCCAGCAGCCGGCCGTCGGGGCCCACCGCCACCAGCACCTCGGAGGCGGCGGCCCGGCCGGCCACGTCCCGCAGCTCGTCGGCGTAGTCGCCCAGGTCGCCGTCGGGGTCGACGGCCAGGTAGGCGGCCACGGTCAGCTGGCCGAGTGGGGCGTACTCGTCGGGGCGGGCGGTGCGGATCTCCATGCCGGGTCGCACGCTACCGGCGCCGACTCGCGCCCCCGCCGCAGGGGCCGCTACCTTCGCCGCCCATGGAGTTCGCGCTGTCACCCGAGCTGGAGGCACTCCGCGCGGAGGCGTGGGAGGTGGGCCTGGTGGCGGCGGAGCGGGCCGAGGTCCCCGACGACACCTGGATCACCGGCCACGATCGGGACTTCGCCGAGGAGCTGGGCAAGCGGGGCTGGCTGGGCATGACCTGGCCCGTCGAGCACGGGGGCGGCGGGCGGTCGATCCTCGAGCGGTTCGTGGTGTTCGAGGCGCTGATCAGCACCGGAGCCCCCATCGCCGCCTCCTGGTTCGCCGACCGGCAGATGGGGCCGAGCCTGCTGCAGTACGGCACCGACGAGCAGCGGGCCCAGTGGCTGCCCGGCATCATCGCCGGCACGTCGATGTGGTGCATCGGCATGAGCGAGCCCGACGCCGGGTCCAACGTGGCGGGCATCCGCACCCGGGCCGAGCGCGACGGCGACCAGTGGGTGGTGAACGGCCAGAAGATCTGGACCTCGGGCGCGGCGTCGGCCGACTGGATCTACCTGATCTGCCGCACCGACCCGGACGCCCGGCCCCACGAGGGCCTGTCCGAGTTCGTGGTGGACATGCACAGCCCGGGCGTGTCGGTGAAGCCCATCCTCGACATGACGGGCAGCCGCCACTTCTGCGAGGTGTTCTTCGAGGACGTGCGGGTGCCGGCGGCCAACATGGTGGGCGAGCTGAACGGATCGTTCCGCCAGGTCATGCGCCAGATGGAGCACGAGCGGGGCGGCATCGACCGGCTGGTCTCCAACCGCCGCCTCTACGAGGACGTGCGCCCCCGGGCCAACACCGCCGACCCCCTGGTGCGCCAGGAGATCGCGGCCATCGAGGCCGGCTACCGGATCGGGCGGCTGCTGGTGCTGCGGGAGACCCTGGGCCAGGGACCGCCCCAGTTCTCGGCCGCCACCAAGACGTTCTGCACCGAGCTCGAGCAGCGCGTCGCCACCTTTTGCGGCGCCACGCTCGGCCCCGAGGCGCTGTTGGCCGAGCCCGGGCTCGCCGGCCGGGTCAGCCGCAACATCTGCTACGCCCCGGGCTACACGATCATGGGCGGGACCAGCCAGATCCTGCGCAACATCCTGGGTGAGCGCACGCTGGGCCTGCCCCGCGAGCCCCGCTGACCCCCGGCGTCACAGCCGGCGGACCGGCGGCAGCGGGTTGCGGTCGACCGGCGCCACCCGCAGGCGGGCGTCGAGCACCGCCGCGCCCGCCGCCGACACCACCACCGGGTTGAGCTCGAGGCCGGTGACCTCGGGGACCTCTTCCACCAGCGCGCCCACCCGCAGGAGCAGGTCCTCCAGCGCCGCCCGGGCGGTGGGCCCGAGGCCGGCCGTCATCGCCAGCGGCGCCACCACCCGGCCGGCGTCGGCGTCCGTCAGCGGCACGAGGTGGGCCTGGGCCGCGCCCACGCCGGTGGCCACGCCGCCGGGCTC
>DASXRH010000479.1:0-5124 GCA_036506715.1 Acidimicrobiales bacterium | reverse complement strand
CGGGCAGCACCCGGGCCCAGCCCGCGGCCTCGCCGAGCACGTCGATGCGGAAGCCCTCCACGATCGACGACAGGTTGCGCACCCGCACCGTGACGCTCGCCTGCCCGCCGGGCTCGACGGAGACGCGGTCGGCGTCGACGGTCACCACTGGGTCCATGCCCACCTCCTGCGTCTGACCCGGGGCGGCCGCACCACCGTGACCCCGACGCACGGACGGTGACCTGCCGGCGACAACGGTAGTGGCTGGCGCCGATCCCTCCGGGCGCGGTCGGGCGCCGTCATCAGCCCCCGATGATCACGGTGGGGAAGCCGGGACCCGGCGTGATCGGCGCCCCGTGGAGGCTCAGGTCGTTGAGCCGGGCCGCCGGGAACCCGCCGATGAGCACGGTGGCGCTGCCGACCGCGATGCCGTTGGGGGCGGGGGAGGCGCACACGATCCCGCCCGGGATGTTGTTGGCCACCGCTGCGGGCATGTTGCCGATGATGACCGTGGGCACCGTGGCCGCCGGCGTGATGGCCCCGCCCACGTGGGGCTTGGGCCCGTCCATGAGCGGGCACACGCACATGTCCCCGGCGCGCAGGGCCGGTCCCGGCGGCACGGCCTAGCCCCCGCCCGCCGGCGGGTCGTCGTTCGGGTCGAGCTGGGGCTCGGGGTCGACCTCGGTGGGCTGGCGGCCGGTGCCGGTGGCCGTCTCGGTCGGCTCGGCCGGCCACTCGCCGTCGAGGTCGGGCGGCAGCTCGACCCGCTCGGTCGGCGCCTCGGGTGCCGCCGCCGGCTCGGCCGCGGCGGCGCGGGCTCGGCGCCGGGGCTGCGGGGCGGCCTCGTGGATCTCGACCCGGTGGGCGATGTGGGCGGGCTTGGCCGCCTCCACCAGCCGGTCGAGCCGGGCCAGGTCGATGGTCTCGCCCTCGCCGGCCGGGACACGGACCCGCACCACCAGCGTGCCCGCGGGCGAGCCGGGCAGCGCCCCGGCCGGCGGCGGGACCCCGGTCCAGGCCGTGGCCCCGGTCTCCAGGATCTCGGGCACCACCCCGGTGTAGATGGCCACCGCCTCGGACACGCCCCGCACCGTTCCCCGCCAGGCGAACAGCTCGGCCGCCCGGGACACCAGCGCCCGCTGGCGATCGTCGGGCCACGAGGCGTCGAGCTCGACCCCCACCCACTCGGCCAGCCAGGCCACGAAGTCGAGCGGGGCCAGCAGCGGGTCGACGTAGGCGTGGCTGGAGTCGAGCGAGGCCAGCACCGGGGCCAGTACGACGTCGAGCGCGGCGGTGAAGCGCTGGGCGATGTCGTTGTCGTGGTACAGGGCCGGCAGCAGGAACCCCAGCGGGTGGGGCGTGGCCAGGTCGTCGATCGTGCCCCTCACGGCCGCCTCACGTCGTCTGCACCATCACGTGGTGGCCCCATGAGAACACGAGGTCGTGGGGGCCGAGGTCGAGCCGGTCGACCTGGGCCTCGCGGGTGCGCTCCACCGGGTCGGCCGGGAACAGCCGCACCTCCTCGACGAAGTCGACGCCGGGCAGCCGCTGGAGCACGGCGTACACCTCGCCGCCCACCACGGCCCGCCCGAAGGGCCAACCGTCGCCGTCGGGCCCGCCCCGCACCGGGTGGAAGTAGCCGTAGAGGGCGGCCAGCGCGTCGCGCTCGAGCGCCCGGGGGTCGGCCTTGGTCCGGGCCCGCAGGCGGGTGACCACCGTGACGCCGACGTAGTCGGGCGGCTGGACCAGCACCCGGGCCCCGATGGTGCGGCGCTCGTCGAGGTACTCGACCACCCGCTCGTAGACGTCGTCGCCCAGCATGAGCTGGTGGAACTCGAGGCTGGCGTGCTCGCCGTCCTCGACTGCCGGCACCACCAGCACCCGCACCCCACCGACGCCCGCCGGGTCGTCGACCGGCACGCAGTGGACCCGGGAGATCTCCGGGGCGGCCGCCCGGGCCAGGTTCTCGTAGTCCTCGCCCGTCACCGCCCGCTGCCGGGTGCGCAGCAGCAGCGGGCCCCGCAGCTTGGCGTTCTCGACGTCCTCGCCGTCGGTCCCGCCGATGGCCGGCCGCCGGTTGGTCACCGTGGCCACGAACGGTACCGAGCTCTTGAGCACGCTGACGCCGTCCCGAGCCACGTTGCCGCGCTGGCCGCCGCCGGTGCGGTAGCGGCGGATGCGCACCGCCGCGCTCTTGGGGGGTACGGCGCCGTAGCGGCGGAACGCGCCGTCGGCCTCCCGCACCGCCGGGCCGAAAACGATCTCGCCGGCCGTGGCGTCGACCACCACGTGGCGGTCGTCGGGGGTGGAGCCGGCGAAGTCCTCGACCTCGGTCCAGGACACCCAGCCGTCGGGGCTGCTGGTCTCGATGACGTGGTCGAGCGGGTGCTCGCCCGGCACCACCGGCTGGTTGCGCAGGCTGAAGCGTTGGGCCGGCACGCCCTCTGCCTCGCCCACGATCTCGTCGGTCACGATCTCGGCGTTGACCGCCTCGGTGGTGCCGCCGCTGGTGAACGCCGCGACCCGGGTGATGCGGGGCGAGGCCTCGTAGGGCGGCTGCCAGGTCTCGGCCTCGACCACCCGGCACCGCAGCCAGCCGGCGGCCTGGGAGACGATGGCGGCGTGGGTCCGGTGCCCGACCGGCACGTGGAGCACGATGTCGCCCGACCAGTTGAAGCCGCCGGTGCCGTCGCTGTCGACCTCGCAACCGACCCAGCGCTCGCCGTCCCACGCCTCCCAGCGCAGCGGCGGGTAGCGGGGATCGATGCCCACGCCGGCCGTGGGGCACTCGAACCGCAGGGTCACGGCGCACGAACCCACGGCGTTGGACAGCCCGACGTAGAAGCAGTCGTCGACCTGGGGGACACGGGGCGGGTCCCCGAAGGCCCAGAAGCCGTCGCCATGGTCGACGGTGGCCGTGACGTCGGACTGCTGGCCGTCGACCGAGGTGGCCACCACGGCCATGCTGCAGGGCACGATGTCGAGGTCGGCCAGGGTGGTGAACACGACGGGCTCGGACTCGGTGCGGGGCGTGGCCACCTGGGTGCCGGGCGGCACGGTCAGCGTGGTCTGCTGGGCGGCCGACAGCCAGAAGGTGATCGGGGCCCGGGCGGCGGTGGGTGGCCGCAGCCGCACGCCCAGCAGGTCGAGGAACTTGACGTAGGTGCGCTCGGGCACCCGGTTGAGCCGCCACAGCAGCTGGTCGGTCATGTAGGCGAAGGTCTCGATGAGCGTCACGCCCGGGTCGTGGACGTTGTGGTCGGTCCACTCGGGGCAGCGCTGCTGGACCAGCCGCTTGGCGTCGTCGACGAGCGACTGGAACGTGCGGTCGTCGAGGTGGGGGGCGGGCAGCGGCACGTCAGTCCTCCGCGGGCAGGGTGTAGAAGGGGAAGACCAGGTTGCGGGGGTCGTTGGTGCCCCGGATCGTGTACGTGACGGCCAGGTACATGATCCCGACGCCGCCCTCCTCGAAGGTGACGTCGATGTCCTGGACGGTGATGCGGGGCTCCCAGCGGCGCAGCGACGACTCGACCTCGTAGGCGGCCCGGCCGGCGGTGCGGGCGTTGGCCGGGGCGAACACGAGGTCGTGGATGCCGCACCCGAACTCGGGCCGCATCGGGCGCTCGCCGTAGGCGGTGCCGAGGATGAGGCGGATCGACTCGCGGATCTCCGCGTGGTCGGACACCAGCGCCACCGACCCGGTGGGATCGATGCGCAGGGGGAAGGCGAGGCCGGACCCGACGAACTCCGCGGCCATCAGTTGATCCTCACCACACCCGCGTGCAGGGACGCGGTGGGGCCGCCGTCGAGGTCGAGCATGGCGCTGGCCGCCACCTTGGTCTGGGCGCCCGACACCTCGGTCTGGGCGGTGCCGGCCACCTTCACGGTCTGGCCGGAGAGCTCGAGGGCGGTGGTGGCCTCGATGGTGACCTTCTGGCCCTTGAGCGCCAGCGTGCCGCTGGCGTCGACCGTGACGTTGCCCTTGGAGGTGATGGTGACGTCGCCCCCGGCGTCGATCTTGACCAGGTTCTTGCTGGTGACGAGCACGGCGCCCCCCTGGGCGTCCTTGGCCAGCGTCCAGCCGAACTCGCCGTCCCGGGTGGCGCCCTGGACGAACTCGTCGCCGTCGGCGTCGGAGACGAGCAGGAAGTGCCCCTTGCGCGAGGTGAACGACCGCTTGGCCACCGTCCCGTCCGAGCCCACGGCTCCGGCCGCCGCCGGCTGGGTGGGCTTGTCGACGCCGTTGTAGAGCCCGCCGATGACGTAGCCCCGGCGGATGTCGCCCTGCTCGAAGGCCACCAGCACCTCGTCGTCGACCTCGGGCAGCACCATGGCGCCCCGATCCTTGCCGGCGCCGGCCTGGGCCACCCGCAGCCAGCCGCTCTCGAACGTCTCGTCGAGGCGGGGGATCTTGACCTTGACCCGGCCCAGCTCCTCGTCGTCGCGCACGTTGGTGACGATGGCGCTGACCACCGAGGGGATGGGCGCCGTCACCGCCGCCGGGCTCACCGAGGCGGCCGACCCGCCGGCCGAGGTCATGCCGAGCAGCGACCGCTCGTGGCGGCCGGTGGAGGAGAAGTGGGTGAGGTACTCGCCGTTGTCGAACACGTGGCGGCTGACCGTGAGCGTGTACTTGCCCTCGAAGGGGGCGCCGGCCACCCCCAGGCTGACGGCCTTGCCCGCCTTGAGGTTGGGGTTGCCCCGGGCCACGCCCTCGATCTGGGCGTGGGTGGAGGCGATCTGCTCGGACAGCGCCTTGCTGGCCGCCTCGACCTGCTCGTTCTCGCCGTAGGGGACGTCGGTGGCAGTGAAGGTGGGGGAGCCGAACTTCTCGGCCAGCTCGGCCGGGGCGATGCCCACCTCGGCGCTCGTGGTGGCGGCAGGGGTGGTGGCGACCACCGCCTGCTTCTGGGCGATGTCCCAGCCCCGCACCGAGACCTCCTTGACCTGCGAGTCGGCGGTGACGGTGGCGTTGAACCGCAGCAGGTTGTCGCCCTGCACCAGCTGGAGCGGGTCGCCGGCGTCGAGGTCGCCCTCGCCGGGGGCGGCCGACGACGCGGGCGGGGCGTGGAAGTTGACCCTGCCGTCCTCGACCAGCAGCACGTAGCCGACCTCGCCGGCCAGCGAACCCAGGAGCTCGGCGTC
>DASXRH010000478.1:0-9297 GCA_036506715.1 Acidimicrobiales bacterium | reverse complement strand
GCGGCGTCGGCCCAGCTGGTGACCGTCGAGGTCGGTCCCGAGCTGGTGCTGATGGGCGACGGATGGGACGACCCGGCCGGCGAGCTGGCCGCCGCCCGCGACCGGGCCGCCGCCGCGGGCGCCACCATCGGCCCGGTCGTGGTCGACGGCGAGCGGGTCGAGGTGGTGATCCGGCCCCGCACCGAGGTGGCCGCCGGCTGAGCTTCTCTCAGGGGACGTCGCGCTCGTACGGGAAGCCCAGGTCGGGGGCGGTGACCAGGGCGTGGACCGGCAGGCCGGCGTCCGCGGCCAGGGCCTCGACCGTGCCGCCCCGGTCCACCACCGGCACGAGGACGACCGGGGTCGCCCCGCAGGCCCGCACCACCGCCGCGGCCTCCAGCATCGACACGCCCCGGGTCACGGCGTCCTCGGTGATGGCCACGCGGTCGCCCGGCTCGAGCGCCCCGGCCAGCCGACCGCCGCCGCCGTGGTCCTTGACCTCCTTGCGGACGCTGAAGGCCCGCAGCGACCGGCCCCGGGTGGCGGCGATGGCCGCGGTGGCGAACGCCACGGCGTCGGCCCCCATCGTCAGCCCGCCGATGGCGGTGACGTCGGCCGGCAGCGCCGCCAGCAGGGCGTCGGCCACCAGCAGCATGCCCTCGGGGCGGCAGGTCGTCTGCTTGGCGTCGATGAACCAGCCGGTGGGCTTGCCCGACTTGAGCACGAAGTCGCCCCGCCGTACGGCGTGGGCCAGCAGGTGGTCGACGAGCGGGCCCAGGGCGTCGCTCACCGCAGGTGGACCTCGCGGCCCGGCCCGGTGGCGGCCGTCGTCGGTACCAGCCGTCCGACCTCGGCGGCGGCGTGGCCCGCGTCCCGCAGCAGCGCCAGCGTGCGGCCGGCGTCAGCGGCGGGGACGACGACCACCATGCCCAGCCCCAGGTTGAACACCCGGGCCATCTCGTCGTCGCCGATGGCGCCGAGGCGCTGGATCTCGGTGAAGACCCGCGGCACCTCCCACGTCGACCGGTCCAGCTCGGCGTCCACCCCCACCGGCAGCACACGGGGCAGGTTGCCCACGATGCCGCCGCCGGTGATGTGGGCCACCGCCCGCACGTCGACATCGCCCAGCAGCCGCAGCACGGCAGGGGCGTAGATCACCGACGGCACCAGCAGCTCGTCGGCCACGGTGCGCCCGCCGAACAGCTCGTCGTCGAGACCGAGGCCGGCGCGGTCGAACAGCACCCGGCGGGCCAGCGAGTAGCCGTTGGACCGCAGCCCGGGCGACGGCAGCCCGATCAGGACGTCACCGGCCCGGGCGGTCTCGCCGGTGAGGATGCGGTCGCGCTCGGCGACGCCCACGACGAAGCCGACCAGGTCGAACTCGCCGGGGGCCATGGCCCCGGGGTGCTCGGCCATCTCGCCGCCCACCAGCGCGCACCCGGCCCGGCGGCAGCCGTCGGCCACCCCGGACACCAGGGCGTCGATCTGGTCGGGGTCGAGGCGGCCCACCGAGATGTAGTCGAGGAAGAACAGCGGCTCGGCGCCCTGGCACACGATGTCGTCGACGCACATGGCCACCAGGTCGACGCCGATCGTGTCGAACCGGCCGGCGGCCGTGGCCACCATGGCCTTGGTCCCGACGCCGTCGGTCGACGACACCAGGACCGGGTGCTCGATGCCGGCCGGCAGCGCCACCAGCCCGCCGAACCCGCCGATGTCGCCCAGCACCTCGGGCCGGTACGTCGAGCGCACACGGGCCTTGATGCGGTCGACCGCGGCCTCCCCGGCGGCGATGTCGACGCCGGCGCCCTCGTAGGTCTCCCCCATCACGCCACCGTCACCCCGCCATCAGGCGGTGGAGCCGTCGAGCGCCGGCTGCACGATGGCCTCGCCGGTGGGCATCGCGTTGTCCTCGAGCACGTGCTTGCGCAGCGTGACCGGCACCGGCACCGGGTAGTCGCCGGTGAAGCAGGCGTCGCAGAACCCGGCGCCCGCCGCCCCCGTGGCCGCCACCAGCCGGTCGAGGCTGAGGTAGGCCAGCGTGTCGACGTTGAGGTACTCGCGGATGTGGTCGATCTCGAGGTTGTGGGCGATCAGCTCGGTGCGGTCGCCCGTGTCGATGCCGTAGAAGCACGACCACCGCACCGGCGGCGACGGGATGCGGAGGTGGACCTCGCGGGCCCCGGCCTCGCGCAGCATGCGCACCAGCTGCTGCTGGGTGGTGCCCCGCACGATCGAGTCGTCGACCACCACCAGCCGCTTGCCCTGGATGTTCTCGCGCAGGGGGTTGAGCTTCATCCGCACCGCCTGGGCCCGCATCTGCTGGCTGGGGGCGATGAAGCTGCGGCCGATGTAGCGGTTCTTGACCAGGCCCTGGCCGAGGGGGATGCCGCTCTGGCGGGCGAAGCCCTCGGCCGCCGGCACGCCCGACTCGGGCACGCCCATGACCATGTCGGCGTCGACCGGGGCCTGGGCGGCCAGCTGCTCGCCCATGCGCACCCGGGCCTGGTGGACGCTCTGCCCGTAGAGCCGGCTGTCGGGCCGGGCGAAGTAGACGAACTCGAACAGGCACAGGTGGGGGTCGACGGCGCCCGGGCCGAACGGGTGGCGCGAGTGGACGCCGTCGCCGTCGATGACGACCAGCTCGCCCGGCTCGAGCTCGCGCACGAAGTGGGCGCCGACGATGTCGAGCGCCGGCGTCTCGGAGGCCAGCACCCAGCCGCTGCCCAGCCGCCCCAGGCACAGGGGCCGGAACCCGTGGGGGTCGCGCACCGCGATGGCCCGGGTCTCGTCCATGAGCACCAGCGAGAACGCCCCTTCGAGCCGGGGGACGACGGCGGCCACCGCCGCCTCCAGCGCGTCGGGCCGCTCGGGGCCGGCGGCCAGCTCGGCGGCGATCAGCTCGGCCACCAGGTCGCTGTCGCTGGTGACCGTGCCCGCGAGCATGCCGGCCTCGTCGGCCAGGCGCTCGGTGTTCACCAGGTTGCCGTTGTGCCCGAGGGCGAACATGCGCTCGCCGACCGACCGGTAGGCCGGCTGGGCGTTGCGCCAGGTCGACGAGCCCGTGGTGGAGTAGCGGCAGTGGCCGATGGCCACGTGGCCGTGCAGTCCGGCCAGGGTGCGGTCGTCGAACACGCTGGCCACCAGGCCCTGGTCCTTGACCACCGTGAGCTGCTCGCCGTCGCTCACGGCCATGCCCGCCGCCTCCTGCCCCCGGTGCTGGAGGGCGAACAGCCCCAGGTAGGTGAGCTGGGCCACCGACTGGCCGGGGGCATGGATGGCGAAGACACCGCACGCCTCCCGGAGCCCGTCGGCGGCGGGCCCCTCGGGCGGGAGGAACCCGTCGGCGGCGGACCCCTCGGGCGGGAGGAACCCGTCGTCGGCGGACCCCTCGGGCGGGAGGATCACGCCGGCCCCGGCTGCTGCGCGTCGATCACGGGCCCAGTCTGCCCCGCCGGACCCCACAACCGGCGAACCGGCGCGCTGGCGTCCGGCACCAGGGGTGGCGCCGGGTGACGTAGCCTGGTCCGTCTGATGGTCAGTCTCCTGCGATCGTCCACGATCACGAAGCTGGTCAAGTACTCGGCGGCCTCGGTCGTCGGTGTCGTGATCAGCGTCCCGGTGCTGGTGATCTGCTACGGCCCGCTGGGCTGGCTGGCCGCCAACCTCATCTCGGTCACCGCCGGGTCGGTGCCCAACTACCTCATCAACCGCCGCTGGACCTGGCACCAGACGGGCAGGAACCGGCTGTGGGGCGAGGTGGTGCCGTTCTGGGTCATGTCGGTGATGGGCATGATCCTGTCGATCATCGCCGTGAACTACGCCGACCACCAGTGGGGCACCGATTTCGCGGTGGTGTGCGCCCAGCTCACCGGGTTCGGCGTGCTGTGGCTGGCCAAGTTCTTCGTCCTCGACAGGGTGATGTGGAAGATCGTCCACGAGCTGCAGCCCGACGTGGCCATCGACGAGGCCGAGGCCGGGCTGGTCGGCGCCCTGTCGCTCGACGGCACCGACGGCGAGCGCCCGCTGCCCGAGGACGAGACCGACTCGCTGGCCCGCAAGCGCTAGCTGCGGCGACCGGGCCCGCCGCCCGGCGGTCAGCCCTGGGTCGTGCCCTGGCCCAGCAGGTCGGGCAGGCGCCCCCGCCACGCGGCGGTGAGGTGGGCGACCGACATGTCGACCGCCACGCCGGGCGGGCCCTCGACCACCAGCCGGTCGCCGCCGGCCCGGCCGATGACCTCTGCCGGCACCCCGGCGGCGGTGTGGCGGCGGTGGACCTCGCCCACGGCCGCGGGGTCGACCGCCAGGAGGAACCGGCCGGGGGTCTCGCCGAACAGCCAGCGGTGGTCGGCGCCGCCGGGGGCCCGCACGGTGGCCCCCACCTCCCCGCCGTCGCCGGCCACCACCATCTCGGCCAGGGCGGCGCCGAGGCCGCCGTCGGCGGTGTCGTGCACCGCCAGCACCAGCCCGTCGCTGACCAGGTCCCGCACCAGGTCGCACACCGCCCGGTGCGCCACCAGGTCGAGGGCGGGCGGCGCGCCGGCCTTGTGGCCCCGCCGCCAGGCCCACCGCGAGCCGGACAGCGTGTCGGGCTCGGCGCCCAGCGCCACCAGCGCCGTCCCCTCGACCAGCCCGGTGCCGGGCGGCGGCGTCATCAGCCGGTCGACCATGCCCACAACGGCCACCACCGGCGTGGGGTCGATGTCGCGGCCCCGGCTCTCGTTGTAGAGGCTGACGTTGCCCCCCACCACCGGCAGCCCCAGCGCCCGGCACGCCTCGCCCATGCCGTCGACGGCCTCGGACAGCTGCCACATGGTCTCGGGGTGCTCGGGGTTGCCGAAGTTCAGGCAGTTGACCAGCGCCAGGGGCCGGGCCCCCACACAGGCCAGGTTGGCGACCGCCTCGGCCACCACCAGTGCCGTGCCCCGCCGCGGGTCGAGCGCGCACCAGCGGTGGTTGCCGTCGGTGGTGAGGGCCAGGCCCCGGCCGGTGTCGGCGCCCGTGGTCGGGTGCTTGAGCCGCAGCACGCTGGCGTCGCCGCCCGGGCCGACGACGGTGTTGAGGAACAGCTGGTGGTCGTACTGGCTGAACACCCACGACGTGTCGTAGACGAGGTCGACGAGGTCGGCGCCGGGGTCAGCGGGGGCGGGCAGCGCGGCGTCGGCCGTGTCGGCCAGGCGGGCCGCCCGGTCCGCGGGCTCGGCCCGGGGCCGGTCGAGCAGGGGGGCGTCGTCGTGCAGCGTCGAGGCGGGCACGTCGGCCAGCACCTCGCCGCCGGGCCGGTCGAGGATGCGCAGCCGCCCGTCGCCCGTGACCGTGCCCACCACGGCGGCGGTGATCTCCCACCGCTCGCAGATGGCCAGCACGGCGTCGAGGTGCTCGGGGGTGACGATGGCCAGCATGCGCTCCTGGCTCTCGCTGGTGAGGACCTCGAAGGCCTCCATGCCGGTCTCGCGCTTGGGCACCTCGGACACGTAGACGTCCATGCCCACGCCGCCCCGGCTGGCCGTCTCGCTGGTGGCGCAGGTGAGCCCCGCGCCGCCGAGGTCCTGGATGCCGACCACCAGGTTGGCGTCCAGCATGGCCAGGCACGCCTCGATCAGCCGCTTCTCCTCGAACGGGTCGCCCACCTGCACGCTCGGGCGCTTGGCCGCGTCGGTGGCGTCGTCGCTGAAGCCGGCCGACGCCAGCACCGACACGCCCCCGATGCCGTCGCGCCCCGTGGTCGACCCGAACAGCACGGCCAGGTTGCCGACGCCGCTGGCGGCGCCCAGCACCAGCCGCTCGACGGGCAGGACGCCCAGGCAGAACACGTTCACCAGTGGGTTGTCCTGATAGGTCTCGTCGAAGACCATCTCACCGCCCACGGTGGGCACGCCGACCGAGTTGCCATAGCCGCTGATGCCGGACACCACGCCCTCGGCGATCCACCGGCTGCGGGCGTCGGACAGGGGCCCGAACCGCAGGGGGTCCATCAGAGCGATCGGACGGGCACCCATCGTGAACACATCGCGCAGGATGCCGCCGATGCCCGTGGCCGCACCCTGGTAGGGCTCGATGGCCGAGGGGTGGTTGTGGCTCTCGATGCGGAAGGCCACCGCGATGCCGTCGCCGGCATCGACCACCCCCGCGTTCTCGCCCGGGCCCACCAATACGGCCGGTCCCTCGGTGGGCAGGCGGCGCAGATGCAGCCGGCTGGATTTGTACGAACAGTGCTCGGACCACATCACTGCGTACATGGCCAGTTCGAGGTGGTTGGGGGCCCGACCGAGCAGTCGGGCGATGTCGGCGGCCTCGCCGTCGGTCAGTCCCAGGGCCCGATGGAGCGGCTCGTCGGCGGTCACCGGCCCACGTTAGGCGACGCCGTCCCCGACCTTGGAGAATGGCCTGCCGTCCGGGACCGCGTGTCAATAGGCGCGCGATGACAAATCGAAATATGCTCACCCCATGCCCCAACCGTCGCGCAAGCGCACACCGATGAGCAATGAACACAAAGCCGCCCTGGCGGAAGGCCGAGATCAGGGTCGAGCGGTGCGTCGATACCTCGAAGCGCTCGAGGCCCACAAGCCTCGTCGGGGCCGGAAGCGGACGCCGGATTCCTTGAAGAAGCGGCTGAACACGGTGGAAAGCGAGATCGCCGTGGCCGACCCGCTGAAGCGTGTTCACCTTCTGCAGGAGCGCATCGATCTCATGGCAGCCCTCGAGGCCACCGAATCAAAGGTCGACCTCGCTCAGCTGGAAAAGGACTTCGTCAAGGCCGCCGCGCCCTACAGCGAGCGCAAGGGCATCTCCTACTCCGCCTGGCGCGAGGTGGGCGTGCCCGCGGCGGTGCTCGACAAGGCCGGCATCGCCCGCAGCGCCTGACCGACGCGCGCCCGCAGGCGTGCGACGCTGCCTCGCCGCGGGCCCGGCCCCGATCAGGCGGTGACCGCCGGGGCGCCGGCCGTCACCAGCAGCGACCTCAGCAGCGGCTGACCATCCGTCGACCCCAGCAGGGGGTGACAGGCGCGCTCGGGGTGGGGCATCAGTCCGACCACGTTGCGCCCGGCCGAGCAGATGCCGGCGATGTCGTCGACCGACCCGTTGGGGTTGTCGACGTAGCGCAGCACCACCCGGTCGTCGCCCCGCAGCTCGGCCAGCGTCTCGGGCCCGCAGGTGTAGTTCCCCTCGAAGTGGTTGACGGGCACCCGCAGCTCGGTGCCGACGGCGACCCCGGTGGTGAGGGCCGTGTCGGTGGCGGCCACCCGCAGCGCCTCGGGGCGGCACAGGAACTTGAGGCCCGCGTTCTTCTGCAGCGCGCCCGGCAGCAGGCCGGCCTCGCACAGCACCTGGAAGCCGTTGCAGATGCCGACCACCGGCCCCCCGGCCGCCGCGTGCTCGGCCACCGCCGCCATGATCGGCGAGAAGCGGGCGATCGCCCCCGGGCGCAGGTAGTCGCCGTGGGCGAACCCGCCGGGCAGCACGACGGCGTCGACGGCGCCGAGCCCGGTGTCGCGGTGCCACAGCAGCCGGCCCTCGCCGCCCAGGCCGGTGACGGCCTCGACTACGTCGAGCTCACAGTTCGACCCGGGGAACACGACGACGCCGACGACCGTGGCCATGGCCCGATCGTAGCCGTGGGCCCACCGGGCCCGGGGCGCCGGTCAGCCCGAGATGGTGATGGTGGCGTCCTCGAGGACCGGGTTGGTGAGGAAGCGGGTGCACATGTCGCCCACCTCGGCCCGGGCCGCCGCCTCGTCGGGCGACTCGATCGTGAAGCGGAAGGCCTTGCCCACCGTGACCCCGGACACACCCTCGAACCCGAGTGCGGGCAGCGAGCGCTCGATGGTCGAGCCCTGGGGATCGGCGACGCCCGCCCGCAGGTGGGTCTCGACCAGCACGTCGAACTGCATGGGCTCAGCGTAGATGGCGGCCCGCGGGCGGCGTGACCCCCCGGAAGGCCGGCCCGTCGAGCACCGGGGCCACCGCCTCGGCGTCGAGGACGGCGGCCGTGGCGACGTCGTCGGCCCAGCCCCGCTCGATCAGCTCGCGTCCCGACCCGACCTCGGCCAACCAGCCGCCGAGGTCGGCGCGCACGGCGGCGAAGGCGGCGCGGGCCACCTGGGCCTCGGGCGACAGCGCGGCGGCATCGCGTCCCCCGCCGGCCACCAGGGCGTCGACCACCGCTCCGGCCCCCACCAGGTCCTCGACCGCGGCCCGCAGCGGCCCCAGCGCACCGCCCCACCGCTCGCCCGCCGCCACCACCGCCACGGGACCGGGGTACCCGGCGGCCACGGCCGCCACCGCGGCGGCGTTGCGCAGGCACCCGGCCAGCACCGCCACCCCGGGCGCCTCCTCGTCGGCGGCGAAGGCCAACGCCGAGCCGTTGGGCGAGGGCAGGACCAGCCGGGTGCCCTCGGTCACGGCGGCCAGGTCGGTGGGCGACAGCGACCACGCCCCGTCCTCCCGCAGGCCGGCCAGCTCGGCCTTCTCGGCCACGGCGAAGGCCTGGGCGGCGTCGCCGACCGCCCACACGTAGGGCAGCACCTCGGCGCCCCGGCCCACCGCCACCGACACCGCCGTGGTGAACCGCAGCACGTCGACGACCACCACCGACCCGGCCCCGGGCGCCACCGCCCGCAGCCCGTCCAGAGCCCAGTCGACGCGCACGTCCCAACGGTCCTGGCGACGCCCGGCGTCCGCCAGGTGGGGCGCCCGCAGGGTCACGAGCCGGACGCCACCCCCGGCCAGTCGGCGAAGGACCGACCGGTCATCCGCTCGTAGGCCTCGACGTAGCGGCGGCTGGTGGACTTGATCACCTTGGACGGCAGCCCGGGCGGCGGTGGCGCCTTGTCCCAGTCGAGCTTGTCGAGGTGGTCGCGCAGCGGCTGCTTGTCGAACGACGGTGGCGTCGACCCCGGCTCCCAGGCGTCGGTGGGCCAGAACCGGGACGAGTCGGGGGTGAGCACCTCGTCGCACAGCACCAGCTCGCCGTCGATCATGCCCAGCTCGAACTTGGTGTCGGCGATGATGATGCCCCGCTCGGCCGCCCAGGCCGAACCCCGCTCGTAGACGGTGAGCGACAGCTCCCTGGCCGCCTTGGCCACGTCGGCGCCGACCAGGTCGACGGCCTCGTCGAAGCTGATGTTCTCGTCGTGGCCGGTGGGGGCCTTGACGGACGGCGTGAACACCGCCATCGGGAGCCGGTCGGACTCCCGCAGGCCGGCCGGGAGGGGCTCGCCGTGCATGGTGCCCGAGCCCCGGTACTCCTTCCATGCCGATCCGGTGAGGTAGCCCCGCACGATGCACTCGACGGGCAGCATCTCGGCCCGGCGGACG
>DASXRH010000477.1:0-6466 GCA_036506715.1 Acidimicrobiales bacterium | reverse complement strand
CGGCGGCGGCATGGAGGACTTCTAGTCCGACCGGGAGCTCTCGTTGGACTTCTAGTTTCGAGCCGTTCCGGGGTCGTTCGTGGTTGGCGACAGCCACAAACGACCCCGGAAGCGGTGAGGCCGGCCGGTAGCGTGCCGGGCATGGCGGAGGCTGCGGAACCCCCCGAACCCACCCGGATCGTGATGGTGCGCCACGGCGAGTCGCTGGCCCAGGAGCGGCGGATCGTGGCGGGCCACGACGGGTGCAAGGGCCTGTCGTCCCGGGGGCGCACCCAGGCCGAGGCGCTGCGCGACCGGCTCCTCGCCACCGGTGAGCTCGGGGACGACGTGGTCGCGTACACCAGCCTCATGTCCCGGGCGGTCGAGACCGCGGCCATCATCTCGCCGGCGTTCGGGGGCGTCGAGATCGTGCAGGACTGCGGGCTCTGCGAGGTCCACCCGGGCGAGGGCGACGGCCTGCCGTGGGACGAGTACGACGCCCGCTTCCCCCGGCCCCGCGACTCGTGGGACCCCGACTACCGCCGCGAGCCCGGGGGCGAGACCTGGAACGAGATGGCGACCCGGGTCGGCACCGCGCTGGACGGCCTGGTCGAGCGGCACCCCCGCCGCACGATCGTGGTGGTGAGCCACGGGGGCGTGATCGTCCAGGCCATGATCCGGCTGCTGGCGCTCGACGTGACCAGCGAGACGCCCCGGGCCTGGTTCAGCCCCGAAAACACGTCGCTCACCGAGTGGCGCAAGGGCACCAACCCCTACCAGCGCACCACCCTCGACTGGCAGCTGGTGCGGTTCAACGACATCGCCCACCTGGGCGGCAACCCGGCGCTGGTGGCCTGACCGGCCGGGCTCACACCTCGTGGTGGTGGGTGGGCGGGATCCAGCGGGGATCGACGTCGTCCTCGGGCTCCAGCGGCCGCATGGCCAGGTCGATCGCGCTCCACAGCGTCTTGGACACCGGGTAGAACGCCAGCGGCACGACGACCGCCGTGGCCACGATGGCCGCCACCGCCCCCGCCACCGAGCCGTCGGGGTAGGTGATGATGAACGCCACCACCACGGCCACCAGCACCAGGGTGAAGCTGACCATGGTGTTGATGCCCAGCGCGCCGAGCCAGTGGCCCTCGATGCGCTCGAGCCGGAAGCCGCACCGTGGGCAGCGGTCGACGATGGTGAACCAGCGTCGGAACAGCCCGCCGCTGCCGCACAGCGGGCACCGGCGGGCCAGCCCCCGGCGCAGCAGGCGCCCGACGGTCAGTGGTGGCGGCTCGGGGTCGCCGGCGGCGGGCGCAGCGTCGGGCACTCCGGCAAGCATGCCCGGGATCGGCGCACCATGTAGCGTGCCCCCGGACCGGGCCAGGGAGGGGGACGGATGCGGGAGCGACGGATCGGGCGCGCCGCGGCGGCGCGCGGCGGCCTGGTGGTGGCGCTGGCGGCGGCGATGCTGGCGACCGCGTGCGTGACCCCGCCGGGCGGCCCGACCGGGCCGGGCGGCGGGGGCGGCGGCCACCCGTTTCCCTACGCGGGCGACATCGACCTCCACCTCACCACCGACCCCGCCACCTGCGACCCGCTGGGCGGCGACCGCTGCCTGCTGCCGTTCCCCAACGACCACTTCACCGTCGCCGCCCGCACCGGTACCGGCCGCCGGGTGGCCCTGGCGCCCACCGCCACGCCGGTCAACGCCGCCGGCGTCCACATCGACCCCACCGAGCTCAACCGCAACGACGGCTTCTCGCCCGGGTCGGCCATCGCCCTCCAGCTCCCCGGCGTCGACCTGGCGGCCAGCGGGGTGGCGCCCATCACCGACATGGCCCGCTCGCTCGACCGCGACGCGCCGATCGTCATCGTCGACGCCGACACCGGCAAG
Source organism: Acidimicrobiales bacterium (assembly GCA_036506715.1). Taxonomy (GTDB): domain Bacteria; phylum Actinomycetota; class Acidimicrobiia; order Acidimicrobiales; family VFJN01; genus ZC4RG19. The sequence goes on along the minus strand of DASXRH010000477.1, from coordinate 4,599 downwards.
CGCCATCCCTACTGGGCCGAGCTCGACGTCAAGGCGCCCGACGACGCCCACCGCCTGCTGTTCGTGCGGCCCACCGAGAACTTCGCCGAGGGCCACCGCTACGTGGTGGCCGTCCGCGGCGTTGTCGACGCGACCGGCCAGCCGTTGGCGCCCACCGACGCGTTCCGGGCCTACCGGGACAAGCTCGACACGCACGTCCCCGCCGTCGAGGACCGGCGGGGCCACATGGAGGACCTGTTCCGCACCCTGCGCCGGGCCCGGGTCGACCGCGACGACCTGGTGCTGGCCTGGGACTTCACCGTGGCCAGCAAGGACAACCTGTCCGAGCGGCTGGTGGCCATGCGCGACGACGCCTTCACCACCCTGGGCGACGCGGCCCCGGCCTTCACCGTCACCAGCGTCACCCCCAGCACCCGGGCCAACCTGGCCACCGATGTGCAGGGCACCTACCAGGTGCCCAGCTACCTGACCGGCGACGGCGGCCCGGGCGCCGTGCTCAACAACGGCGACGGGCCGGGCTCGTCGCCCATCCCGGAGCGCAACGGCAGCATCACGGCCCGCTTCATCTGCACGATCCCCACCTCGGCGGTCACGCCCGCGGGCACCGCCAACCCGACCCGGATGATGCTCTACGGCCACGGGCTGCTGGGGTCGGCCGGCGAGGTGTTCGGCGCCGGCTCCCGCTACGCCCGCGTTGCCAACGTGACCACCTGCGCCACCTGGTGGATCGGCATGTCCGAGGACGACCTCGGCCCGGTGGCGGCCGCCCTCGTCGACATGTCGGCCTTCCGCACCATCCCCGACCGCCTCCAGCAGTCGATGATCGACGTACTGTTCCTCGGTCGGCTGATGAAGGACCCCCGCGGCTTCTCGTCCGACCCGGCGTTCCAGGCGCCCGACGGCACCCCGGTGCTCGACCAGCAGAACCTCACCTTCAACGGCGTGAGCCAGGGCGGCATCCTCGGCGGCGCGGCGTCGGCGGTGGCCCAGGACTGGGACCGGGTCTTCCTCGGCGTCCCGGCCATGAACTACTCGACACTGCTCGACCGCAGCGTCGACTTCGACGCCTTCAGCCTGCTGTTCGACCCCAGCTACCCCGACTGGATCGACCGCCAGGAGGCCATCCTGCTGGCCCAGATGCTGTGGGACCGGGGCGAGAACGACGGGTACGCCCAGCACCTCACCCGCCACCCGTACCGGGACACGCCGGCCAAGCAGGTGATGCTGTACGAGGCGTTCGGCGACCACCAGGTGGCCAACGTGGCCACCGAGGTCATGGCCCGCACCATCGGGGCCCGGGTCGAGGTGCCGGCGCTGGCGCCCGGGCGCAGCCCCGACGTCACCCCGTTCTGGGACATCGACACGGTCACCGCACCCGACGAGGGCGGCTCGTACCTGGTGGTGTGGGACTTCGGCACCCCGGCGCCGCCGCTCGGCAACGAGCCCAATCGGGCCGGCGAGGACCCCCACGGCCAGGGACGGGCACAGACCGACGTGCTGACCCTGGCCACGTCGTTCCTCGACGAGGGGGTCCTGGCCGACGTGTGCGACGGCGGGCCCTGCCACACCGTGGCGCCGGGCTGAACCGGGTCACCGAGGCCCCCGGTGCCCACCCCATCGGCATGGCCGCCGCCGAGCAGCCGCCCGGTACCCTCGACCGGGTGGGACGGGGACGGACCGCACGGGTGCTCACGCACCGCTACGAGGACGGCGAGCTGCGCCGCCGGCCCGACCAGCTCATCGTCGAGGAACCGCTGGAGATCCACCTCGACGGCGTGCTGGTGGCGACCACCATGCGCACCCCGGGCCACGACTTCGAGCTGGCCGCCGGGTTCTGCTTCACCGACGGGCTGCTGGGCGGCGCCCCCGTCCGCCAGTGCAGGTACTGCGGCACCGGGTCGGCCGTCGACAGCGAGTTCAACGTCGTGTCGGTCGACACCGGCGGCCAGGCGCCCCCGCCCCGACCCCGGCTGACCGCCACCACGTCCGCGTGCGGCATGTGCGGCTCCACCGCCGTCGACGACCTGCGCGAGCGCCTCCACCCGCTGCCACCCCGCCCGCCGTTCCCTCTCGACGTGGTGGCGGCGGTGCCCGACGAGGTGATCGGCCAGGCCGAGCTGTTCGGGGCGACGGGGGCGGTCCACGCGGCCGTGGCGTTCACCCGCGAGGGCCGGACGGTGCTGGCCCGCGAGGACATCGGCCGCCACAACGCGGTCGACAAGGTGGTGGGCCGCCTCCTGCTCGACGACGGGCTGCCGGCCACCGACCTCGGCCTCTACGTCAGCGGCCGCGCCAGCTTCGAGATCGTGCAGAAGGCATGGGCCGCCGGCATCGGCACCGTGGTGGCGGTCAGCGCCCCCTCGTCGCTGGCCGTGTCGGCCGCCCGCCTGGCCGGGATGACGCTGTGCGGGTTCGCCCGGGGCGGCCGGCTCAACGTCTACGCCGGCCTCGACGCGGAGGGCTGAGGTGGGCCTGCGCGAGCAGTTCGGTGGGTGGAACCCCAGGCTGTGGGCCGGCTGGCGGCCCAACGGCATCGGCGAGCAGAAGCCCAACCACTACCGCGACATGGCCCACGCGGCCTGGGCCAACCGCAACCACCCGCACTACGCCTGGCAGGTGCTGACCAAGGGGGCCTGCGACGGCTGCGCCCTCGGGGTGGCGGGCCTCCACGACTGGACGATCGACGGCGTCCACCTGTGCACAACCCGCCTCAACCTGCTCGAGCTGAACACGGCCGACGCCCTCGACCCGATCCTGCTCTCCGACGTGGCGCCGCTGGCCGGGCGCACCGGCCGCCAGCTGCGGGCGCTGGGCCGGCTGGGGCACCCGATGCGCCGGCGGCGGGGCGAGCCGGGCTTCCGCCGCGTGTCATGGGACGAGGCCCTGGGCGCGCTGACCGGCGGGCTGCGGGCCACCAACCCCGACCGGGTGGCCCTCTACCTGACCAGCCGGGGCATCACCAACGAGGTGTACTACGCGGCGGCCAAGGCCGCCCGGGCGCTCGGGGTGGCCAACGTCGACTCGGCCGCCCGGGTCTGCCACGCTCCCTCGACCGTGGGCCTGCGCCAGACCGTGGGAGTGGCCGCCACCACGTGCTCGCTCCAGGACGTGGTCGAGGCGCCGCTGGTGGTGCTGTGGGGCACCAACCCCGCCAACAACCAGCCGGTGTTCATGAAGTACCTGTACCTCGCCCGCCGGCGCGGCTGCCGGGTGGTGGTGGTCAACCCCTACCTCGAGCCAGGGCTCGAGCGCTACTGGGTGCCGTCCAACGTCGAGTCGGCCGTGTTCGGGACGAGGATCTCCGACCTCCATGTGCCGGTGCGGCCGGGCGGCGACGTGGCCCTGGCGAACGCCACGCTGAAGCTGCTGATCGAGCGGGGCGCGGTCGACGAGGCGTTCGTGGCCGACCACACCGAGGGCTACGGGGCCATGGTGGAGGCCCTGGCCGGCCAGCCCCTCGACGACCTGCTGGCGGCGGCGGGCGTCGACCGGGCCACGGTCGAGGCGTTCGTCGACGAGCTGGTGCGGGCGGGCGGGGCCGTCTTCGTGTGGTCCATGGGCATCACCCAGCACCGGGCGGCCGCCGACGGGGTGCGGGCCATCGTCAACCTGGCCCTGGCCACCGGCAGCGTGGGCCGTGAGGGGGTCGGGCTCATGCCCATCCGGGGCCATTCGGGGGTGCAGGGCGGGGCCGAGATGGGCGCCTACGCCACCGCGCTGCCGGGCGGAGCCCCGGTCGACCCCGAGCACGCTGCCGCCCTGGCCGCGACATGGGGGTTCCCCGTGCCCGACGCCCCCGGGCTCACCGCCCCCGAGATGGTCGAGGCCGCCGGCCGGGGCGAGCTCGACGTGCTGTGGATGTCGGGCGGCAACTTCCTCGATGTCCTGCCCGACCCGCCCGCCGTCGAGGCGGCGCTCGGCCGGGTGCCCCTGCGGGTCCACCAGGACGTCGTCGTGACCAGCCAGATGCTGGTCGAGGGCGACGACGTGGTGCTGCTGCCGGTGGCCACCCGCTACGAGCAGGAGGGCGGCGGCACCGAGACCACCACCGAGCGCCGCATCGTGTTCAGCCCCGAGCTGCCCCGGCGGGTGGGCGAGGCCCGCAGCGAGTGGCGCCTGTTCGCCGACGTGGTCAACCGCACCCGTCCCGATCTGCGGGCCGCCTTCTCATGGCCCACCAACCGCGACCTGCGGGCCGAGATCGCCCGGGTCGTGCCGCTCTATGCCGGCATCGAGGACCTGGCGGCCACCGGCGACGCCGTCCAGTGGGGAGGCCGCCACCTGTGCGCCGGCGGCGAGTTCCCCACGCCGTCCGGCCGGGGGCGGTTCACCGCCCTGGCGCCGCCAGACGACGGCCTGCCCGACGGGGCGTTCCTGGTGTCGACCCGGCGGGGCAAGCAGTTCAACTCGATGGTCCAGGCCGAGGTCGACCCGCTCACCGGGGCCGGGCGCGACGCGGTGATGATGGATGCCGCCGACGCCGAGGCCGCCGGTCTGGCCGCCGGCGACCGGGTGCGGCTGCGCTCCGCGACGGGGACGTTCGAGGGCATGGTCAGGCTGGCCCGCCTGCCGGCCCGCACCCTGCAGGTCCACTGGCCC
>DASXRH010000476.1:0-7137 GCA_036506715.1 Acidimicrobiales bacterium | reverse complement strand
CCTCATCGCGGAGCGGGCCCTGGGCCTGCCCCGCGATCCCCGGCCCGCGCCGGCGGCGTGATGGCGTCGGCGGCCATCACGCTGGGCGCCCTGGTCCGGCGGGTGCTGCGGACCGCGGGCGTCGGCGCCGTGTACGGCGCGCCCTTCGCCGGGCTGCCGGTGGTGCCGGCTCCTGCGCCCGAGGCCGCGCTGCTGGCCGCCGCCCACCAGCTCGTCCACGGCCGCGCCGCGGCGACGGTCGATGCGGGCGGAGTGGTGCGGATCGGGGCGCCGGCCGCGGTGCCGTCGGTCGTGACGGGCGCGGGCGACCTGGTGGCCGCGGCGCCGGCCGTCGCCGCCGCGGCCCGGCCCGGCGGGACGCCGGTGGCGCTGCGCCTCGACCTCGATCCGGCCGCCCCCACCCCGGCCGTGGCCGTCCCCTGCCCACCGGCGCCCGAGCGGTGGGCCGACGTCGGCGACGGCGTGGTGGCCGCGCTGGCCGCCGCCCGGCGGCCGGTGGTGCTGGCCGGACCGGGCGTGGTCACCGAGGCGGCGGTGCCGGGACTCCACGCCGTGGCCGCCGCCGGCCAGGTGGGGGTGCTCAACACGTGGGGCGCCAAGGGGGTGTTCGACTGGCGCAGTCGCCACCATCTGGCCACCGCCGGGCTGCAGGCCCGCGACTTCGTGCTGGGAGGGCTGGCCGACGCCGACGTCATCGTGGCCACCGGTCTCGACGAGCGGGAGGTCCGGCCCGAGTCCTGGCGCCTGGCCCCGGTGGTCGAGGTGCCACCGGGGGCGCTGGACCGGTTGGCCGAGCGGTGGTCCCGGCCGGCCCGGGACATCCCGATGCCGCCGCTGCGCACGGCGCTGGCGGCGGTGACCCAGCAGGGCTGGCGCTCGACCGCCGCACCGCTCGCCCCCAGCCGGGTCACGCTGGCCTACGGCGCGGTGTTCGGGGCCGGCGGCCTGGTGTCGGCCGCCCCCGGGGTGGCGGGCTACTGGGTGGCTCGCACGTTCGCCACCTCCGTGCCGGGCTCGGTGGTGGTCGTCCCCGAGGACCCGGCCCTGGCGGTGGCGTGCGCCGCCGTGGCCCGGCTCCGCGACCCGGCCCGGCCGGTCCTGGCGGTGGTCGACGAGGCCACCGAGGCGGCGGCTGCGGTGCGATCGGTGGCGCTTGCGCAGGGGGCACCGGTCCCCGTCCAGGTGTGGCGGCCCGACGGCGAGGCCCTCGACGCCGAAGCCCTGGCGGCCTGGCTGGAGGAGGCCGCCCACGCCGACGAGCCGGTCACCGGCACCCTGGCCACCGACCCGTCGCAGCTCACGCGCATGGTGGAGGCGGCGGGCGAGGTGACGGCCTGGGGCGGCCTCGGGGCTTGACCGGGAACGTCGCGCGCGTCCGGCATACTGGACGACTTCATGGACGCGCACGCCGAGACGTCGACGTCGGGCGCGCCCGGGCCGCTGGCGGGGCGCTACGAGCTGGGCGAGCCCCTGGGCCGGGGTCGCTCGACCGTGTACCGGGCCACCGACACCCGCCTGCAGCGCCAGGTGGCCGTGAAGCGGGTCGAGCTGCTGGCCGGCCTCGAGGACGCCGACCGCGTCCGGGCCCGGGCGCTGCGCGAGGCCCAGGCCGCCGCCCGGCTCAACAACCCGTGCGTGGTGACGGTCTACGACGTGGTCGAGGAGGACGAGGCCATCTGGCTGGTGATGGAGCTGGTGCCCGCGCCCAGCCTGTCCCAGGTGGTGGTCGACCAGGGCCCCCTGGCCCACCAGCGGGCGGCCCGCATCGGCCTCGACGTGCTGTCGGCCCTGGAGGCGGCCCACGCGGTCGGCGTCGTCCACCGCGACGTCAAGCCGGCCAACGTGCTGGTGACCGCCGGCGACCGGGCCAAGCTGACCGACTTCGGGGTGGCCACCATCCGCGACGAGTCCCGGCTGACGGCCACGGGCCTGATCGTGGGATCGCCGTCGTACATGGCCCCCGAGCAGGCCCGGGGCGCCGACGTCGGCCCGCCGACCGACCTGTGGGCGCTGGGCACGCTGCTGTACTTCGCCACCGAGGGCGAGCCCCCGTTCCAGGCCGGCTCCGCCCTGGCCACGGCATCGGCGGTGGTCAACGGCGACCCCCGCCCCGCCCACCACCCGGGCGAGCTGGCCAGGGCCATCGCCGCCCTGCTCACGAAGGACCCGGCGAGCCGGCCCACCCACCGCACCGTCCGCGCCGAGCTCCAGCGGGTGAGCAGCACCACCCGATCCCACCGCCGGGCCGCCCCGTACGCAACGACAGCGGTGACCGAGCCGGCGGACCCCACCCCGGTCGCCACCCCACCCCCGCCGCCACCCCCGCCCACCGCGCCATCGCCCCCGCCGACCAGCGCGGGCCTGGCCTGGGGCACGGCGCGTCCGCCAGACCCGACACCCGCGCCGGCCGCCGAGACCCCGGCCCCCGTAGAGCCGCCCGCCACCCCGGCGGCACGAGGCGCCGACGAGCCCACCGGCGCGCCGGCGGTCGAGGCCGATGGGCCGACCGCTGCGCCGATGGCTGAGGCCGACGGGCCCGACACCGGCGCCCCCGTGGCTGCGGCCGACAGGCCAGACACGCCAGCGCCGGTCACTGCCGACGAGCCGGACACCGCACTGCCGGTGGCGGAGGGCGACGGGCCGGACACCGCTGTGCCGGTGGCGGAGGGCGACGGGCCGGACATCGCTGCGCCGCCGGCTGAGGGCGACGAGCCGGACACCGCTGCGCCGCCGGCTGAGGGCGACGGGCCGCGCACCGTCGCGCGGGCAGCTGAGGGTGACGAGCCGGAGATCGCTGTGCCGGTCGCTGGGCCGCGCATCGCGGCGCCGGCCGCTGAGGCCGACATGCCGCGGGCCGTCCCAGCGGCGTCTCGGGTCGATCCAGACGTTCCGCCGCACGTGCTGGCGCGGGCGAGGTCCGGCTCCCTGTCCCGGCTGGTGGTGTTGGGCGTGGCGGCCGCCGCCGTGCTGCTCGTGGCCGTCGCAGTTGCCGCGCTGCGGGGGGATGGCGGAGGTGGCACCGGTGACGCGTCGTCGTCCACCGAGACCACCGCCGCACCCACCACCGCCGCACCGACCGCCGCCCCCACGACCGCCATCCCGACGACGGCTCCCACCGCCCCGGGGACGTTGCCTGCCGGCTGGTCGGCGTTCCGGGACGATGCGGCCGGGTACACGATCGGCTACCCGCCCGGGTGGCAGGTGGTGCCGGCGGGGGGACCGCGGACGGACTTCCGGGATCCTGCCACGGGTGCCTACCTGCGGGTGGACTGGACGGCGACGCCGGGGGACGATCCGGTGGCGGCGTGGCAGGAGCAGGCGCCCGGGTTCGCCCGCCGCCACGACGGCTACCAGGAGATCGGCATCGGTCCGGCCACCTACCGGGACTACGACGCCGGCCTGTGGGAGTTCACCTACGACGCCGGCGGTCCCGTGCACGTGGCCAACCTCGGGTTCGTGACCGGCGGCAAGGGCTACGCCCTCTACTTCCAGGTCCCCGAGGACCAGTGGGCCGCCAGCCAGCCACTGCTCGAGCAGTTCCGGCAGGCGTTCCTGCCCGGCTAACCACCGCCGCCCCGGACGGGGGCGGGCCGCTCCTCGCTGAACCGCACGTGCACCTCGCGCCCCTGGATGACCCAGCCGGGCCCGCGGCGGGCGTAGCGGTCGTCGTAGCGGATGAGCAGGACCCGGTCGTGGCCGTCGGCCCGCCGGTGGTGGGCCTCGCAGGTGGCGCTGCCGGTGGCCTCGTCCCCGTCGACCACCGCCAGGTGGGTGGCCACCAGGTGGAGGGTGCGCTCGTAACGCTCGAGCCTGTCGATCACCGTGGCCAGCTCGGCGGCGCCGGCGTAGCCGCCGGCCACCTGGTCGTCGACGTCGTAGGTGGTGAGTGTGGCGTCGGGGGCGAACAGGGCGACGAAGGCGGTCCGGTCCCGGCGGTCGGCGGCCAGCGCGTAGCCGTCGACCAGGGCCCGGATGGCGAGGAGGTCGGCGGGGTCAGCCACCGTCCCCCGCAGCCGCCTGCTCGCGCAGCACGAACTTCTGCACCTTGCCCACGGCGTTGAGCGGGAGGGCGTCGACCACGGTGATCGACCGGGGGACCTTGTAGTTGGCCATGCGCTCGCGGCACCAGGCGGTGAGCTCGGCGATGTCGACGGTGGCGCCGTCGCGGGGGATGACGTAGGCCCGCCCCACCTCGCCCATGCGGTGGTCGGGCACGCCGATGACGGCCACCTGGCTGACGGCCGGGTGCTCCATCATCATGTTCTCGATCTCGGCCGGGTAGGCGTTGAACCCGCCGACCACGAACATGTCCTTGGTGCGGTCGGTGATGCGCAGGTTGCCCCGCTCGTCCATGACGCCGACGTCGCCGGTGTGCAGCCAGCCGTCGCCGTCGACGGTGGCGGCGGTGGCGGCCTCGTCGCCGAAGTAGCCGGCCATCACGTTGTAGCCGCGCACCACCACCTCGCCGGGACGGCCGGCGCCGACCTTCTTGCCGTCGTCGTCGACCACCAGCACCTCGACGTCGGGGATGGCCCGGCCGGCGGTGGTGGCGATGGTCTCGGGGTCGTCGTCGTGCCGGCACATGGTGGCGATGCCGGTGGCCTCGGTCAGCCCGTAGCCGGTCACGATGGTCGTGAACGTCAGCTCGGACCGCATCCGCCTGATCATCTCGACGGGCACGGCGGCGGCTCCCGTCACCGCCAGGCGCAGCGTCGACAGGTCGAAGCGGTCGAGCTGGGGGTGGTCGAGGATGGTCTGGTACACGGAGGGCGGGCCGGGGAGCATGGTGATGCCCTCGTCGTCGACCCGCTGCATGACCTGGGGCACGTCGAACACGGCGTGGGGGACGATGGTGGCCCCCGTGAGCAGGCAGGCGAGGATGCCGGCGTTGAGCCCGAAGGCGTGGAAGAACGGGTTGACGATGAGGTAGCGGTCGCCGGCCCGCAGCCCGACCACATCGGACCAGGCGGTGTAGGCCCGCACCGAGGCGCCGTGGCGGAGCATGGCCCCCTTGGGCAGGCCGGTGGTGCCCGAGGTGAAGATGATGGTGCTGACGTCGTCGGGGCCGAGGGCGGCCACTCGCCCGGCCACCAGGGCCGGGTCGACGGCGGCGCCCCGGGCCAGGAAGTCGTCCCAGCCCACGGCGCCCGCGGCGGGGACCGGGCCGGCGAGCACCACCGTCTCCTCGACGCAGTCGGGCATGCCGGCGGCGGCCAGCATGGCCAGATGGTCGGTGTCGAGGAAGTCGGTGACCGTGACCAGCAGCCGGGCGCCCGCGGTGCGCACGACGTGGGCGGCCTCGCCCCCCTTGAACCGGGTGTTGACCGTGACCACCACGGCCCCGGCCCGGAAGGCGCCCAGCGCGGCGACGACCCAGGTGCCCATGTTGGGCGCCCACAGGGCGATCCGGTCGCCGGGCTCGACCCCGCTGGCCACGTAGGCCCGGGCCGCGTCGTCGGCGGCCGCGGCCAGCTGGGCGAAAGTCAGCCGGCGCCCGGGCTCGACCAGCGCCTCCCGGTCGCCGTGGTCGGCGGCCGCCCGTTCGAGCACGGCCGGGATCGTCGCTGCGTCTGCCATCTCGCTCCTCCCTCGGCGATACCTGACAGCGTGTCAGATCTGCGGGCGGATGCGCACGACCTGGCCGCCGTCGCGCGATGCCCACGGGTCCTCGTCGTTCGTTTGCCCGAATCTCGGTTCGATTCAGCGAGCTATGATTCACGATCCTGGGCGCGGGGACGGGACCGGCCCGCGGAGGGAGGCACCGACGTGACCGAGGGGTTGTGGTGCGAGGAGCGCCTGCTCGTCGACGGCCGCCTGGTGGCGGCGGCGTCGGGCGCCACGTACGACGACGTGAACCCGGCGACCGAGGAGGTCATCGGGGTGGTGGCCGACGGGGGCGCGGTCGACATGGACGCGGCCGTGGCCGCCGCCCGCCGGGCGTTCGACGAGACCTCCTGGCCGACCGACCTGGCCTTCCGAGTCCGCTGCCTGCGCCAGCTGCAGGAGGGGCTGGTGCGCCACGCCGACGAGCTGCGGGGGACGATCGTCGCCGAAGCGGGGGCGCCGCTGGCGCTGACCATGGGCGCCCAGCAGGACACCCCGGTCCAGGCCGTGGGGTGGGTGGCCGACCTGGCCGTGGGCTACGCCTGGCTCGAGGACCTGGGCGTGGCCTCCCTCTTCGGCTTCCGCTCGCAGCGCACCTTGCACCGGCGGCCGGTGGGGGTGGTGGGGGCGATCACGCCGTGGAACTTCCCGGTGCAGATCAACCTGGCCAAGCTGGCCCCGGCCCTCGCCACCGGCAACACCGTCGTGCTCAAGCCGGCCCCCGACACGCCGTGGTGCGCCACGCTGCTCGGCCGGGTGGTGGCCGAGGAGACCGACATCCCCCCGGGCGTGGTCAACGTCGTGACGTCGGCCGACCCGCTGCTGGGGGCCCAGCTGGCCGGCGACCCCCGCGTGGACATGGTCAGCCTCACCGGCTCGACCGCCACGGGCCGGGCGGTCATGGCCGCCGCCGCTCCCAACCTCACGCGGGTCTTCCTCGAGCTGGGGGGCAAGTCGGCGGCCGTCGTGCTCGACGACGCCGACGTGGCGGAAGCGGCGTGCGCCACCGGCTTCCAGGTGATGATCCACGGCGGCCAGGGCTGCGCCATCACGACCCGGCTGGTGCTGCCCCGCCGGCGCTACGACGAGGGCGTCGAGGCCGTCGTCGAGCTCATGGGCACGCTCGTCTACGGCGACCCGATGGAGGGCGCGCACCTGATGGGCCCGCTCATCAACGAGCGCCAGCGCCAGCGGGTGCTGGGCTACGTGGCCCGGGGCGTCGAGGACGGTGCCACGCTGGCCCTCGGCGGAGGCATCCCCGGCCACCTGCCGGTCGGGTACTACGTCGAGCCCACCGTGCTCACCGACGTCGACCCCGCCTCCGCCGTGGCCCAGGAGGAGATCTTCGGGCCGGTGCTGGTAGTGCTGGCCCACGACGGCGACGACGACGCCGTGGCCATCGCCAACGACTCGGCCTACGGGCTGTCGGGGGCGGTGTACTCGGGCTCGGTCGAGCGGGCCCGGGCCCTGGCCGCCCGGGTGCGCACCGGGACGATGTCGATCAACGGGGGCCTGTGGTACGGCCCCGACGTG
>DASXRH010000475.1:0-4529 GCA_036506715.1 Acidimicrobiales bacterium | reverse complement strand
CTAGCCGTGGCTGGCCATGGGTCGGCGGCTGCGGTCTACGCCCCGGCGACACCCTGGCTGCGCCCGCAACCGGCCGACGGGCCCGCCGTCACCCCGTGGACGCTCGACGACGGGCGGTCGCACGGGCGACGGCTGCCTGATCGAGCGACCCGGGTCCGGCGGCGTCGGCTGGCCGTGCTCGTGGTGGCCGTCCTGGTGGTGCTGGCGGTCGTCGGTGCCGTGCGGCTCGCGACTGCCGTGTCGGTCGGGGGGTCATCGGGCCCCGAGCCGATCTCCACCGGTCGGGCGCCGGTGGCCGGCCAGACCTTCGTGGTGCGCCAGGGAGACACGCTGTGGTCGATCGCGGAGGAGATCGCGCCCGACTCCGACCCGAGGCCGGTGGTCGACGCCTTGCGCAACGCAAACGGGGGAGCGACGTTGGAGGTGGGCACGCGGCTCATGCTCGACATCGACTGACAGACACACGGACGCGGGCGCCGACGCGGGCGCCGACACCGGCAAGATGCGGCCGACGCGGCTCGGCTCCTTAGTCGGGGTGGGGTGCGAAGGCTGACGGGGTCGGGGTTGCCGTCGGGATCGCCGAGCCCGGGTTCCCCGGTGGTGGTGGTGGGCCGTGCGCCGGCTTGGAGCCCGACCTCGACGCCGAGGCGGGCGGCGGGGTGGTGGGTGCCCTGGTCGCCGGGCCTGGGGTCGCCGGGTCCGTGCTGGTGGCGGTGTCGATGCGGTCGACCTCGAACGACAGCGCCTCCCTCGTCGAGCGGAGTTGGGCCTCGACGGTCTCCAGGGACGCCAGGAACGTGCGGACCCAGACGAGGCGGCGCTCGAGGTCCTCGAGCTCGGGGCTCTGCGGGTTGTCGCCGGTGTCGGTCTCGGCGGCAGCACGGGCAGCTGCCGCGGCCTGGTACTCCTCGACTGCACGTTGGGCGGCCTCTTCGGCCTGGTACTGAGCCTCGGCGAGGATCTCCTGGGCGTGCTGGCGGGCGTCGACGGCGATGCGGCGGCAGTAGGCCTGGGTCTGGGCGACGTACGAGTCGGCTTCCTGCTGGGCCCGAGACAGGATGTTGACGGCCTCGATCGTCGGGCGCTGCATGGCGGCCTCGTCGCGGTAGTCGCCGTGCTCGGACTGCCAGTGGGCCAGGGTGCTCTTGTAGTGGGAGATCGTGGCCCGCATGGACGCGTCGTCGGCGTCGCGGCTGGCGATGTCCTCGGCCACCCGCTGGAGGAACTGCTGGACCTCCTCCTCGGCCAGCCCGCGGCGGCCGAGGGGGGTGCGGGTGAACTGCATGGTCCGGACCCGTTCGGGGGTCAGGCGCGGCGCAGGAGGCCGGGGGCGGGGCGCGTCGGTGGCGGTCATAGCCCTGTCTCCTCACTCCCGAGCTCGTCGACGTGCACCCGGCCTGTCGGCACGCCGGCCCCCTCGAGCGCTCTCAGTGTGCCTCGCACCATGGTGGGCGAGCCACACACGTAGATCTCGTGATCGGGCCACGGCCCGTGGCGCATGGCGACCTCGACGGCGGTACCGGTCTCGACCAGCCCGCCCATGGCGACCTCGTCGGACACGCACGGCACCAGCCGCACCCAGTCGGGCGCATCGGTCATCCCGTGCAACGCCGGCATGTCGTACAGCTCGCGGTGGAACCGCGCGCCGCAGAACAGGTGCACCCGGCGGTTCCCTCCGTCGGCGTGGACCTCCTGCAGCAGCGCCTTCATCGGCGCCAACCCGGTGCCGCCGGCGAGGAGCACCAGGTCGCGGCCGGTGTCGTCCTCGAGCGTGAGCCGGCGCCCGACCGGCGGGCCCAGCCGCAGCACGTCGCCCACTTGCGTGGCGTGCACCAGCGCGGTGCTGACCGGCCCGCCGTCGATCAGCCGCACGTGCAGCTCGAACGACCCGTCGCCATCGGGCAGCGTGGCCGGCGAGAAGTACCGCCACAGCCGGGGCCGCAGCGGCGTCTCCACCGAGATCGACTGCCCCGCCCGGTACGGCAGCCGGCCGCTGGGCCGGATGCGCAGCACCGCCACGTCGACGGTGCGCCGCTCGTGGGCGATGACCGCTGCCTCCCACCAGGCCGGCGTCTCGGCGGCGGCGTCGGCGGCGTCGATCATGACCTTGGCCACGATCCCGAAGGCGGCCTCCCAGTCGCGGGCCAGCTCGTCGGTCCAGTCGGGGCCGGAGAAGTGCTCCAACGTGGACAGCAGCGCGCTGCCCACGGCCGGGTAGTGGTCGCGCACCACCGCGAACTTGCGGTGGTCGCGCCCCAGCTGCTGCAGCGTGGGCACCACGGCCTCGAGGTTGTCGACGTTGCTGATGACCCGCCCCAGTGCCGCGACCAGCTTGTCGCGCTGGCTGGCCATGCTCACCGGGAACATGCCGCGTGTGTACGGGTGGGTGAGGAAGAGGGTCGAGTAGAAGAACAGCGGCACCTGGTCGCCGTAGCGGGCGACCGACTCCCAGCTCTTTTTGAGGCCGGCGGCGTCCACGCCGGCCTACCCGGTCACGGGCGCCCCGCCGGCGCGCTCGTCGGGGCCCGCGCTCGCGCAGGCGTCCTCGCAGTGTTCCCCAGCCATGGTCGGTGCTCCTGTGCGGCCCAGCGGGCGTCGCGGCTACGCCCTGTGCGGACGCTACCGCGCGGGACCCACCTCCCGGTCACGAAACTGCCCCGATTCGTCACCCGTTCGTCACACCGATGCCGCCACCAGGCGCCTCGCGAGTGTCATCTGTCACGTGCGTTGCGCACGCGGCGCACCCGATAGCGTGCCCGGCGTGCGCTGCTCCGCCTGCGGCCATCACGACTCCAAGGTGGTCGACTCCCGTCAATCCGACGACGGTGGCGCCATCCGGCGCCGGCGCCAGTGCCTGGCGTGCGGCCAGCGGTTCACCACCTTCGAGCGGCCCGAGGCCCTCACGCTGACCGTCGTCAAGCGCTCGGGCGACCGCCAGGCGTTCGACCGGGCCAAGGTCGTCGCCGGCGTCCAGTCGGCCACCAAGGGCCGCCCGGTCGGCGCCGGCGAGGCCGAGGCCCTGGCCACCGCCGTCGAGGACGAGATGCGCCAGCTGCCCTCGGGCGAGGTGACCAGCGAGCAGGTGGGCCGGGCCGTCCTCGAGCACCTGCGCGAGGTGGACGTCATCGCCGCCGTGCGCTTCGCCTCGGTTTACAAGGGCTTCGACGACCTGGCCGACTTCGAGCGCGAGCTCACCCTCCTGACCAAGCGCACCGCGCCCAAGGCGCACTGAGCCCCCGGGCAGCCCCCCGCCGGACCGCCGGAACCGCTGGCGCGTCGCCGTTCGCCGCTCGGCGTGTCAAACGTCATCACGTCGCGTGGTGACTTTGGCCACTTTGCGTCATAGCGTGTGTCAATACCCCTCTCGAGGGGTGAAGCGGCCCGCACCGGAGAGGTTGCGGCGTACCGCCTCCGCCGGATCTCGAAGGTGCGGGCCGCTTCTGAACTCCGTGGGTCCTGGCGGGGCCCGCTGGGGGGTTCCGCCAGGCCTCGGAGGCCGGGGTCACGGGCCGGGAGGACCGGCCGAGCCGGACGCGTCGGAGGTGGGGCCGTCGTCGCGCACGTAGCGCAGGAACAGGTACCCGTCCTCGGTCAGCACGTGGTCGAGCCGCATCCGCACCAGCCGCCCGGGCCCGGTACCGGCGGCGATGCGGGGGGCGGCGCCGTCCACCACTGCCGGCGCCACGGTCAGGCACTGCTCGTCGAGCAGCCCCTCGGCCACGAGCTGGGCGTTGGTCCGGGGCCCGCCCTCGCACAGGACGACCGCGGCCCCGAACCGCGAGCCGAGCAGCGCCAGCCCCCGGGGCCATTCGACCGTGTCGTCACCCACCTCCACCACCTCGGCCACCGTGGCCAGCGCCCGGCGGCGACCGGCGTCGGCCCGGGCGGTGGTGAGGACGATGGGCCGGGCGTCTTCTCCCGCCTCCCGAAACAGCCACTGCCCCGGGTCGATCCGCAGCGAGGTGGTGACCACGGCGATGCGGGGCACCGGCGCCTGCCCGCGCTCGGCCCGCTGCGCCCGCAGTGCGGGGGTGAGGCGGGCCGGCCCGTAGTTCTCGGCGGTGGCGGTGCCGGCGCCGACCACGATCACGTCGGCCACGGACCGGATGGCGGCGAACACGGCCTTGTCGGCCGGCCCGCCGAGGCCGCCGGAGGTGCCGCCGGGGTCGGTGGCGGCGCCGTCGACCGAGGCGATCATGTTGGACAGCACCCACGGCCGCCCAGGGGCGACCCGCGCGGCGGTGGCATGGACGACGGCGGGGTCGACGTCGGCGCCGGCCGAGGGCCACAACTCACGCATACGAATCGGCACCGTACCGAGTCGAGCCCCGCGGTCGGTGGCGGGCTGGTGGGCTGTGGATCGCCGCGGACGAAATCCACCCGCAATCCACCTGGAATTCACAGGATGATCCTCTAGTCGTCCACAAGCCCGTGCCCCTACGTTGCCCTCCGTGCACTGTGCCCCGGCGCGGACGAGCGGAATGGCGGTTGCTGCTTCCGTGTCTGTGGTGGGCTGAGCGGCTCCTTGA
>DASXRH010000474.1:0-1691 GCA_036506715.1 Acidimicrobiales bacterium | reverse complement strand
CCAACGACTGGAGCGCCCGAACCTTCTTGCCCTCGCCGGCGCGGAGGAAGCGGTCGAACACGGTCATGCGATCTTCGAGTCTAACGGTGCCCCCCGGGCCCGCCGCCCTCGCGGCGCCCTCAGGCCTCGGCGGGGGTGCGGGTGGCCACCAGGTGGGTGACGGGCAGGTCGAACTCGCGGCCGATGCGGCTGACCGCGTCGAGGCCGAGCCAGCGCGACACCCCCGGCGGCAGGGTGGACACGATGATGCCGGCCCAGTCGTCGGTGGCCGCCGACCGCAGGGCCGTGGCCACCGCGTAGACGGGGTTGGCGTCGCCCACCTCGCCGGTGACATCGGCGCCGACGGCCTCGAAGGCCGCCAGCCCCTCCGCCAGCCGGCGCTCGGCGGCGGCGGTGACCTCGCCCTCGGACCAGGCGCCGTGCGGGTGGGTCACGGGGACCACCAGGTGGAAGCGGCATTCCCCCGCCGCGCACAACGACCGGACGTGGTCGAGCAGGTGGTCCTCCACCAGGGTGCGATGGGCCACGACCATGTAGGTGCTCACAGGGTCCTCCTCGCGACGGCGGGCGCGCACCACCCAGAGTACGGGGAAGACCCACCTCCGCGCTGGCCGGTGGGTCAGCGCAGGCGGTCGCAGGCCGCGCGGCGCAGCGCGGCGTCGGCGATGGCCTCGGACGACGGCCGGACGCCGGCGGCCCGGCGGGCCGAGACGGCCGCCACGCGCTCGCGGCGGACGGGCGGCAGGTCGTCGATGTGGCGCAGAACGCGGTCGAGCGTGCGCGGCGAGACGCCGGCCGCCGGCCCGTGCGACCGCCGGCGGCGCACGGCGGCACGGCGGCGGGACTGCCGCATGGCGGCCAGCGCCCGGGAAGCCTGCTGCCGAGACACCTGCATCACGGTCACCATCGGCCGGTTCGGCCGGCAACTTGAGCGATTTCTTCTACTTCTTGTGGCAGACCGATCACGCAGGGGGGCGATGCGCGCCAACGGGGCGTGCGCGCGGCCGTGAGCCCTGTGACGGATCCGACATCGACGGCGCGCAGCGCGCGTGCCGCGGCGGCGAGCGTCGACCCGGTGGTGACCACGTCGTCGACCACCGCCACCGGTGCCCCGGCGACCGAGCGCGACCCGGCCCGGGCCAGCAGGATCGGACCGGCCCGCCGGTCGTCGAGCGACCGCCCGGTCTGCGGCGGGCCCGCCTTGCGGGCCAGCAACGGCCGGCACGGCACCCCCCACACCCGGGCCACCGCCCGGGCCAGCAGCTCGGACTGGTCGAACCCCCGGGCCCGCCGCCGGGCCCGGGTGGTGGGCGCCCAGGTCACGACGACCCCCGGGGGCGGCACCACCAACGACGACAACCCGACCGCCAACCACCCGAGCGCCGCACGATCCCGCCGGTACTTGAGCCCGGTCACGACCCGCCGCCCCACACCGTCGTAGGCGAAGAGGGAGGCGCAGGCATCGAGCCCGGCCGGCACGGGCCCACCAGGCGGGGGCCGCAAGGCGGCCACACACGGCCCACACGGCGAGCCCCCGGACGCGCCGCACCCGGCACATCGCACGGGCAACAGCATCGCCAACACCACACCGGCACCCTACGGAGGGGGTGTGACACCCGAGCGACGGGACGGCGAGCGGCAGGCGAACCGTCGCGGGCGAGAGGGCGTCCTGCGCATCACGAACTGGCGCG
>DASXRH010000473.1:0-1812 GCA_036506715.1 Acidimicrobiales bacterium | reverse complement strand
CAACCCACCCCACCAACAGCCCACCCCTCCCCGCACCCCGCCCGCGGGCGCCAACCGACCCCACGGCCGCGACCAGCCGGCGGACCCGGGCTGCTGCAGCCGCCAGCCCGTGCGCCACCCCACCTCGATGGGCGTCAGCGGAAGTCACGGCTGCGCACCTCCGCCCGGATCGGTAGCGCCTCGATGCGCTCGGCGATCACGTTGGTCACCCCGTCGACCCGTTCGAGCCGGCCCCGGACCAGCAGCGCCGCCGCCGTGCGCACCACCCGCCGGTGGTGGGCCCAGCACCCCTTGGACACCACGATGTTGAGCAGGCCCCCCTCGTCCTCGAGGTTGACGAAGGTGGTACCGCCGGCCGTCGCCGGCCGCTGGCGATGGGTGACGACGCCCCCCACCGTGACCCGTGACCCCGGGGCCCGCTCGCCCAGCCGGTCGGACGGCACCACCCCCAGCCGGTCGAGCAGGTGGCGCACGAACCGGGTGGGGTGGCCGTCGGGGCTGACACCGGTGGCCCACAGGTCGGCCCGGGCCTCGTCCATGGGGTCGAGGCCGGGCAGCGGCGGGGCGTCGGCCCCGGTGACGATGCCGTCGAGCCGGTCGGACCCCGTGCGGGCCACCGCTCCCGCCACCCACAGGGCCCGGCGCCGATCGAGCCCGAAGCACCCGAACGCCCCCGCCGTGGCCAGCGCCTCCAGCTGGGCCACGGACAGGCCCGCCACCCGGCGCACCAGGTCCTCGGGGCGGGTGTAGGGGCCGTGGACCTCGCGCTCGGCCGCGATGCGCTCGGCCAGGTCGGCGCCCAGGCCCCGCACCGCCCCCAGGCCCATCCGCACCGCCGGGCCGCCCCGCCCCCACGTCTCGGGCGCCGCCCCCGCCCCCGGGGCCGGGCCTGGCCGGTCGCCGTCGACCTCGAGGATGGCCGTGGCCCCCGACCGGGCCAGGTCGGCGGTGCGGACCTCGACCCCGTGGCGGCGGGCGTCCTGGGTGAGGGTGTGCGGCGAGTAGAACCCCATGGGCTGGGCGTTGAGCAGCGCGGCGCAGAACGCCGCCGGGTAGTACCGCTTGAGCCACGACGACGCGTACACCAGGTAGGCGAAGCTCACCGAGTGGCTCTCGGGGAAGCCATAGCTGGCGAAGGCGGCCAGCTTCTCCCAGATGCGGTCGGCCACCTCGCCCACCACCTGGTTGGCGGCCATGCCGTTGTACAACCGGCGGCGCAGGGCCTCCATCCGCTCGAGGCTGCGCTTGGACCCCATGGCCTGGCGCAGCTGGTCGGCCTCGGCGGCGGTGAACCCGGCCACGTCCATGGCCATCTGCATGAGCTGCTCCTGGAACAGGGGCACCCCCAGCGTCTTCTCCAACGCCTGCTCGAGCAGCGGGTGCAGGTAGGTGATCTCCTCCTCGTTCTTGCGCCGCCGGATGTAGGGGTGCACCGACCCGCCCTGGATGGGCCCCGGGCGGATGAGCGCCACCTCCACCACCAGGTCGTAGAACGTCTCGGGCCGTAGCCGGGGCAGCGTGGCCATCTGGGCCCGGGACTCGACCTGGAACACCCCGATCGAGTCGGCCCGGCACAACATGGCGTAGACCTCGGGGTCCTGCTGGAGGGTGGCGATGTCGACGTCGACGCCGTGGGCCTGGCGGACCAGGTCGATCGTGCCGTGCAGCGCCTCGAGCATGCCCAGGCCCAGCAGGTCGAACTTGACCAGCCCCACCGCAGCGCAGTCGTCCTTGTCCCACTGCAGGACCGTGCGCAGCGGGACGATCTCGGCGCCGGGATCGCCGGCACCCCCACCAGCGGCGGCGTCGGCG
>DASXRH010000472.1:0-2415 GCA_036506715.1 Acidimicrobiales bacterium | reverse complement strand
TCGCCGCCGTGGTGGCGCTGCTGGTGGTGGGGGTGGCCTGCTCGGGCTCCGACGAGCCCGACCTCGGACCGCCCAGCAACGTCACCCGGCTGGGCGACGCAGACCGAACCGACCCCGACACCACCCGCGCCGGCCAGACCTTCCACGTGGCCCAGGCGGTCGACGCCGAGCTGGTGGTGCGCAAGGCGCCCCAGGACAACGCCGACGAGCTCACGACGCTGCGGGCCGCCGACGACGTCAGCGGCATGATCGTGTGCCTGGTGGCCCAGGAGCTGGGCGACGACTGGCTCGAGGTCTACCTGCCCACCGGCGGCAGCGCCGACACCGGCTGGGTCCAGCGCGACGACGTCACGCTCAGCCGCCACCGGTTCCGCATCGAGATCGCCCTCTCCGAGCACACGATGACCGTGTACACCGGCACCACCGTTGCCCTGTCCGCCCCGGTGGCGCTGGGGCCCGACGCCCCCGACGCCGGCGCCCGCCTGTTCGTCAAGGACCTGGTGCAGCCGCCCGATCCGGCCGGTCCGTACCGCACCTACGTCTACGGGCTGTCGGGCTCGACCGACGACCTCGACGCCTTCCTGGCGGGCCGGGGCGTGGTCGCCGTGCACGGCACCGACGACCCGGCGGAGCTGGGCGGCGACGCGCCCCGCGGCGCCATCGGAGTCGACGGCGCCGTCGTGACCCAGATGGTCGAGGGCATCGGCCTGCCCCTGGGCACGCCGGTCGACGTCGTCTCCTAGTGCCGTGTCAGAGGGCGGCGACCCACTCCGCCACGATGGCGGCGACCTCGGCGTCGGCGCCCTTGAGCTCGTGGCGGCCGCCCTCGATCCAGCGGTGGGTCACCGGCCCGGGGATGGCCGCGGTGTGCGCCTCCATCTCCTCGGGGGTGCCGAAGGGGTCGCGGGTGCCCGACACGAACAGGCACGGGACGTCGAGGGCGGGGAAGTGCTCGATCCGCAGCCGCTCGGGCCTCCCCGGCGGGTGCAGCGGGTAGGCCATGAGCACCAGGCCGGCGGCGGGCAGCCCCTCGGCCACCGCCATCGAGCACATGCGCCCGCCCATCGACCGACCGCCCAGCACCAGGCTGGCGGGGTCGGCGCCGGCCGCGGCCGCCAGCGCCGCCGCCTCGTCGCGCACGGCGGCCAGCAGCTTGGGCGGCCGGTCGGGGGCCCGGCGGCCCTCGCGGCGGTAGGCGAAGTCGGCCCGCGCCACCGGCAGCGGCCCGCCGCCCGGCGCCTCGACGGCGGCCACGAGCGCCTTGTCCACGGCCACCAGGGACGGGCTGGCGCTGCTGCCTCCCGCGCCGGGGAACAGCAGGACCCCCCCGACGGCCGTCATGGGTGCCCGGCGGGTCGGGCGCGGTGGCGGGTCACGGGGCCAGCAGGATGCGGCGGGCTTCGCTCAGCTCGGCCAGCCGGGCCGCCGCCACTCCCCGGTCGCCGCCGTGGTCGGGGTGGGCGGCCCGGACCAGGTCGCGGAACCGGCGCTGCACCGTCCGCCGGCCCGGCCACTCGTCGCCCGCGCGCAGGTCGAGCACGCCCCGGGCCCAGCCCACCGGGTCGCGGTAGGCGTCGTCGGACCACGCGTGGCGGCGGTCGAGGCCGGACAGGTTGGTGATCAGCGTGCGGTCGATGGGACCCGACCAGCGCATGGCCTTGCGGATGGCCTCCATGACCCGGGTGCGCGACCCGAGCGGCATGGCCCCCGCCGCGTACACGGCGGCGAGGATGTGGTGGGCGGGGGCGCCCTTGTCGTCGATCTCGAAGGCCAGCTCCTCGCCCCGGCCCCGGAGCCGGTGGACGCTGCGCTGCAGCCCGATGCGGTCGGTCTGCAGCCGGTGCCGCAGCCGGGGCTGCGGGATCCGGTAGCCGGCCTCGAGCTGGCGGGTCAGCCGGTCGAGGTCGTCGAAGAAGTCGGGGTCGAGGCCCGGGATGTGGGCGGCCACCACGCCGCCGAGCAGGATGCCGCCGAACCCCGGCGCCGGGCTGACCGGCAGGTTCGAGTCGCCCAGCGCCACCCGCCGGGTGGGCGCGATCGGGCGCGAGTGGAACACCTCCAGTTCGGCCACGATCACGGGCGCAGCCTAGTGGTGGCCCCGGGACGTTCCGCGCAATGGGGACGGGACTCGGGGCACTAAACGAAGGGGCGCAGCGCGGACCGGAGGTCACGGGCCTGGGCCACCACGGCCTCGTGGTCGACGGTGTCCTCGCTGAGCAGCGTGCCCAGCTCGGCGACCTGTTCCCGGACCCGCTCCCAGTCCTTGCCGTCGAACCCGTACGGCGCCGCGGCCTCGTCGATGCCCAGGGCCAGTCGCAGCATGGACAGCGCGCCCTCGGTGTCCTCGGCGTCGTGCTGGAGGCGGTCGGCGGCCACGAAGATCTCGCCCAGCAACTCGGCGCCGGCGGTGCCGTC
>DASXRH010000471.1:0-1585 GCA_036506715.1 Acidimicrobiales bacterium | reverse complement strand
ACGCCGCCATGTCCGACGAGGTGCGCGAGCTGCTCCAGCGCGAGCTCGACGTGGGCGACGAAGACGTCTACCTGTCGACGGGCCCCCTCGACCTCAGTGGCCTGTGGGCGGTCCACGGGCTCGACCGCCCCGACCTCAAGGACCCGCCCTACCAGCGGGTGACGCCGCCCCGGCTCAGCCGCAGCGAGGGCGAGCGGCCCGACGTGTTCGCCGCCCTGCGCCGGGGCGACCTGCTGGTCCACCACCCCTACGAGAGCTTCCGCACCACGGTCGAGGAGTTCGTCCGCCAGGCGTCGACCGACCCCTACGTGCTGGCCATCAAGATGACCCTGTACCGGACCTCGGGCGACAGCCCGATCGCCCGGTCCCTCATCCGGGCGGCCGAGCGGGGCAAGCAGGTGGCGGTCATCGTCGAGCTCAAGGCCCGGTTCGACGAGGGGGCCAACATCGAGTGGGCCCGCCTGCTGGAGACCGCAGGCGTCCACGTCACCTATGGGCTCATCGGGCTCAAGGTCCACTCGAAGGCGGCGCTGGTGGTGCGGGAGGAATCCGACGGCCTGCGCCGCTACTGCCACATCGGCACGGGCAACTACAACTCGAGGACGGCCCGCATCTACGAGGACCTTGGCCTGCTGACCTGCGATCCGGCCATCGGGTCCGACCTGACCCAGCTGTTCAACGAGCTCACCGGGTACGGGCGCAACATCGACTACCAGCGGCTGCTGGTCGCCCCCCGGCTGATGCGCGCGGCGCTGGTCCGGCTGGTGCAGGGCGAGATCGACGCCTGTGTGGCCGACGGCCCCGGCGCCGGGCGCATCACGATGAAGATGAACAGCCTGGTCGACCCGGGCATGATCGACGAGCTGTACCGGGCCTCGCAGGCCGGGGTCGAGATCGACCTGCTGGTGCGGGGCATCTGCTGCCTGACCCCGGGGGTTCCCGGGCTGTCCGGGACGATCCGGGTGCGGTCGCTGGTCGGCCGGTACCTCGAGCACTCGCGCATCTACCGCTTCGCCAACGGCAACGGCCGGGGCCGGCCCCGCCACCTCCTCGGCTCGGCCGACCTCAGGCCCCGCAACCTCGACCACCGGGTCGAGGTCCTCACCCCGGTGACCGAGCCCGACCTGCAGGCCCGCCTGGACGAGATCATCGACGTCGAGCTGGCCGACGACGTGCTGGCCTGGACCCTCGGCCCCGACGGGCGTTGGACCCGCGCCCCCGAGGGCGGCACCAACGAGGCCCAGCTGCGCCTCCAGGCCCTCACGGTCGCCCGGGCTGCCACGGTCGGCCCGCCCCCGGTCTCGATCGTCTGAGGCGGGCTGCCGCCGAGCCGGCACCGGCCGGCCCGCCGACCGGCCCGAACCCCTGTTCCGGGCGGTCTTTCCCCGGCGTCCACCGAAAATGTCATAGGGGCTGCGTACGGTGCCCCCATGGACGCAGCACTGCTCGTCGTCGGCATCGTCCTCGGCCTCGCCGCCGGGCTCGTGGCCGCGTGGGCGGTGGCGGGCCGGGTGCTCCCCGACGCCCGGTCGTCGGCCGCCGCCGCCGGGGCCGACGACACGGTCCGTGCCGTCGCCGAGCGCGA
>DASXRH010000470.1:0-5506 GCA_036506715.1 Acidimicrobiales bacterium | reverse complement strand
CCCGCCGGCGACCCCGTGCACGTCGAGATCACCACCGTCGCCAGCGGGCCCGAGCTCAGCCTGGTGCTCGACATCGGCGGCCTGGGCGACCCCGTCCCGATCGCCGTGCCGGCCGTGCCGGTCGAGCCGGCCACCGGGACGGCGGGCCGGCCCCGCACCTGAGCCGTCCGCCGGGCCGACGGTTTCCGGTCCTGGCGGATAGAACTCGGTAGCGCCATGGCCGTCACCACCACGCCTGCCGACGCCGACTCGTCGCCCGCGGCCCAGGTCACGCCCTGGTCGCGCCGGCTGGCGGGCGTCCGCGAGTTCGTCGCCACCGAGAACGCCAGCGCCGTCATCCTGCTGGCCGCCACCGTGGCCGCCGTCGTGTGGGCGAACTCGCCCTGGTCCGACACCTACGAGCGGGTGTGGCACACCGAGTTCGCCCTCACGCTGGGCGACAACTCCCTCGCCCTCGATCTGCGCCACTGGGTCAACGACGGCCTGATGGCGTTCTTCTTCTTCGTCGTGGGGCTCGAGATCCGCCGCGAGTTCGACATGGGCGAGCTGCGGGAGCGCCGGCGGGTCGCCACCCCGGTCCTGGCCGCCATCGGCGGGATGGTGGCACCGGCCCTCATCTTCCTGGCCATCAACGCCGGCGAGCCGACCGCCCGGGGCTGGGGCATCGTCATGGGGACCGACACGGCGTTCGCGCTCGGCATCCTCACGCTGGTGGGCGGGGCCACCCCGCGGGTGCGGACGTTCCTGCTCACGCTGGTGATCGTCGACGACATCGTGGCCCTGGCCGTCATCGCCCTCGCCTACACCGACAACCTGTCGCTGCCGGCGCTGGCCGTGGCCGTCGCCCTGTTCGGCCTGGTCATCGTGCTGCGGCGGGCCGGGGTCGGGCACGGCGTGCCCTACTTCCTGGTCGGGCTCGGCATCTGGCTGGCCACCCTGGCCTCGGGCGTCCACGCCACCGTGGCCGGCGTGGCCATGGGCCTGCTGGCCACCGCCTACCCGCCCACCCGTGACGACCTGTCCAGAGCCGGCGCCGTGTGGCGGCTGTTCCGGGAGGAGCCGACCCCCGAGTACGCCCGCAGCGCCAGCCGCACGCTGGCCGTGACCATCTCGCCCAACGAGCGGCTCCAGCACCTGTTCCACCCGTGGACCAGCTACGTGATCGTCCCCCTCTTCGCCCTCGCCAACGCCGGGGTGCGGCTCGAGGGCGACGTCATCCGCCGGGCCGCGTCCGAGCCCCTGCTGATCGGCATCGTCGCCGGCCTCGTGCTGGGCAAGCCGCTGGGGATCATCGGCGCCACCTGGCTGGTGTCCCGCCGCCGCCTCGGCAACTTCCCCCGCACCGTCCCGTGGCCGCCGCTGGTGGGGGTGGCGACCGTGGCCGGCGTCGGCTTCACCGTGTCGCTGCTCATCGCCGACATCAGCTTCACCGGCACCACGCTGGAGGAGGCCAAGCTCGGCATCCTCACCGCGTCGCTGATCGCCTCGCTGGCCGCGTGGCTCGTGTTCACCGTGGTCCGCCGCCTACCACGGGGCCGCCCGGCGGCGGGCGGCGACGGGCGGCTGGCCCCGCCGATCCTCGACCTCACCGACCCCGTCGACCCCGAGGTCGACCACGTGCGGGGCCCGGTCGACGCCCCGGTCACGCTGGTCGAGTACGGCGACTTCGAGTGTCCCTACTGCGGGCGGGCCGAGCCGGTGGTGCGCGAGTTGGTGCAGGCGTTCGGCGACGACCTCGCCTTCGTGTTCCGCCACCTGCCGCTGACCGACGTCCACGAGCACGCCGCCGCCGCGGCCGAGGCTGCCGAGGCGGCGGGCGACCAGGGCAAGTTCTGGGAGATGCACGACCTGCTGATGCGGGAGGACGCCAGCCTCATCTATCCCGACCTGGTCCGCTACGCCGGCGAGCTCGGCCTCGACGTCGACCGGTTCGCCGAGGACCTCCGCACCCGCCGCCACAGCCGGCGCATCAGCCGCGACGTGGCCAGCGCCGACGCCAGCGGCGCCGCCGGCACCCCAGCGTTCTTCATCAACGGCCGCCGCCACCAGGGCGCCCACGACATCGACGCCCTGGCCGCCGCCATCGAGCGCGAGCTGGCCGCCGAGCTGTGACCGGCCGCGGCCGGGTCACCACAGGTCGGGGAAGGCGGCCGCCTCGGGCAGCAGCCAGTCCCGGGCCTCGTGGCCCGCGCCGTCCCGCACGGCGCTGGCGCTGACCCCGTGGAGGTGGGGGGGCACGTCCAGCAGCTCGACCCCGACCGGCGGCGGGTGGCCGTGGCGGGGGGCGACGAGCACCCGGGGCAGCCGGGCCACCGCCGCGTCGCGGGCGGCCGCCGACCCGCCGTACCAGGCCGGATCGACGACCTGGGCCCACTTGTCGGCCCCCATGATCACGGCGTCGTAGCCGGCGGCCACGTCGGCGACGAGCTGGGCGTCCGTGACCGCCACCCCCAGCCACGGGCGCGTGGCCGCCACCGCCGCCAGCACCCGCCGCCGGTCCTCGACGGTGGGCACGGCCAGGTCCTCCTTGCCCAGCGGCACGCGGGACAGCACCAGGTCGACCCGGTCCAGCCCGGCCTGGTCGCGGGCCGCCTCGGCGATGGCCAGGTGGGCCACCGTGGGCGGGTTGAACGACCCCGGGTAGCAGCCGACGGTCACGGCGGGCCCGGCACCGCCTCGACCACGGTGTCGAGGGCGATCTCGGCCACGGCCATGAACCCGGTCTCCCGCTCGGCCGACGAGACCTCCTCCTTGCGCACGATGTGATCGCTGACGGCCGCCACGCACAGCGCCCGGCCGCCGTGGGCCATGGCGATGCGGTACAGCACCGACGCCTCCATCTCGACCGCCAGCACGCCGTGGCGGATCAGCGCATCGGTGACCTCGGGGTCGCTGTCGTAGAAGTTGTCCGACGACATGATCGTGCCAACGTGGGTGGGCAGCCCCGCGTCCCGGCACAGGCGGACGGCCGTCGCCACCAGGTCGAAATCGGCGGCCGGGGCGAAGTCGATGGCCCGGAGCTGGCGCCGGTTCATGGCCGAGTCGGTGTGGGCGGCGGTGGCGACGACGACGTCGCGCAGCGCCACCTCGTCCTGGAGGGCGCCGCACGAGCCCACCCGCACCAGCGTGCGCACGCCGTAGAACCGCATGAGCTCGGTGGCGTAGATGGCGGTGGACGGCATGCCCATGCCCCCGCCCTGCACCGAGATGCGCCGGTCCCGGTAGGTGCCGGTGAAGCCGAGCATGTTGCGCACCCGGTTGTAGCAGCGGGCGCCGTCGAGGAAGCGGTCGGCGATGGCCTGGGCCCGCAGCGGGTCGCCGGGCAACAGGACGGCGTCCGCGATCTCGCCGGGCTGCGCCTCGATGTGGGCGGTAGGAGGCGTCATCGTCGGGAAGGTACAGGCGGCGATCAGTTTCGGCCCACCGGCCCGTCGTAGCACCCGCGGGCCGCAGACCCGAGGAGGCCGCGCATGAGCGACAGCACCGGACCATCCGGCACCACTCCCCTCCCGCAGGGGGACATCCGCCTGCTGGAGACCGACGTCGCCCGCGGGTTGCTGGCGTCCAACCTCTACGCCCGCGTGGCTTACGTGGCCCGCGACGGCAGCCCCCGGGTGGTGCCCAGCTGGTTCACCTGGACCGGTGGCGAGCTGGTCATGCCGACCTTCATCGCCGCGCCCCACATCGCCCACCCGTCCCGCCGCCTCGCCGACCTGCGGGCCCGGCCCACCGTGGCCGTGACCATCGACACCGACGCCGTCCCGCCCCACGTGCTGCTGCTGCGGGGTGACGTCACCGTCGACGAGGTGGACGGCGTCGACCCCGACTACGCCGTCTCCGCCCGGCGCTACCTGGGCGAGGAGGCGGCCGGCGCCTACCTCGAGGCCGTCGACCAGCCGGGCACCCGCATGGCCCGCATCGCGCTGCGGCCGTCTTGGGTCGGGGTCCTCGACTTCGTCGCCCGCCAGCCCGGGGCAATGAGGTCATGAGCGCCGCCCCCACCAACGGACCGGGCCTGGACCGGCTCGACCCGGTGGCGGTTCCCCCGGCCACGCTGGGGGGATGACCGCCGAGCCTCCCCTCACGGTCCGCACGGCCGGGTCCGGCGACCTCGACCTGGTCGCCGGCCTCCACGGCCTGGGCGCTCCCGGGCCCGCCCACCGCCGGGCCTGGGCCCGGATGGCGGCGTCGCCCGAGGTCACCGTCTACCTGGCCGAGCGGTCCGGCCGTCCGGTCGGCACCGCCACGCTGACCCTGCTGCCCAACATCACCTACGGCGGCGCGCCGTCGGCGCTGATCGAGGCGGTCACGGTCATCCCCGGGGCCCGCCGCCGCGGGGTGGCCACGGCCCTGCTGCGGCGGGCGCTGGCCGACGCCGGGGCGGCGGGGTGCCACAAGGTGCAGCTTCTGTCGCACAAGCGCCACGCCACGGACGGCGCCCACGACCTGTACGCGGGGCTGGGGTTCGTGCCCGAGGCCGAGGGATTCCGCCTCTACCTCGGGCCGGACCCGGTCTGAACGCGGCGCTAGCCGGCGTCCTTGAGCTGGATGACGTTGAAGGCGGCGCCCTGAGGGTCGGTCACCACGGCGATCGTGCCGGGCTCGACCTCCATCGGGCCCATCATCAGCCCGCCGCCCAGCTCGGCGACCCTGGCCACAGTCTCCGCGCCGTCGGACACGGTGAAGTACACGGCCCAGAAGTCGGGCGCCTGCTCGGGCATGCCGGGCGGGCGGGGCATCATCCCGCCGACCGACCGACCGGCCACCTTCCACTCGGTGTAGGCGCCCGGGCCCTCGCCGTGGGTCTCCTCGCCCCAGCCGAAGACGTCGCCGTAGAACGCCTTCGACCCCTCGGGGTCGGACGTCACCAGCTCGCTCCAGCTGAACGTGCCGATCTCGTTGACGAGCTGGGCGCCGATGCTGGCCTTGGCCTGCCACACCGCGAACACCGCGCCCCGGGGGTCGGCGAACACGCCCATGCGGCCGGCGTCCATGACGTCGAACGGCTCGAGGAACGTGGTGCCCCCGGCGGCGGCCACCCTGGCGGGGATCGCGTCGGCGTCGTCGACGTTGACGTAGCTGGTCCAGAAGGGCGGCTGGTCGGGGTTCTGGGCCGGGCCGATGCCGGCGACCTGCTTGCCGCGCAGCGTCGCCAACCGGTAGTTGCCGGCGTCGGGCCCGAGATCCTCGGTGTCCCACCCGAACAGCCCCTGGTAGAAGGCGGCGGCGGCCTCGGGATCGGGGGTGCTCAGGTCGACCCAGGACGGTACGCCGTGCTCGTAGCGCTCCATCTCCATGGCGGTGTCCTCCTCGTGGACTCCTGCTCGCGCGCGCAGCGTATGCCCGCGCCCGGGACGCGCGCGGCGCGCCCGACCAGCCCGCACAGGGTGAAGGCCAGGGCGTTGGCGAGGCCGTGGGTGCGGGCCATGTCGGGGACCGGCCGGCGGCTGAGCTGAGCCCCGGTCCGGCTGCTACAACGGCGGCTCAGCGATGGTGCGACGACGAC
>DASXRH010000469.1:0-11680 GCA_036506715.1 Acidimicrobiales bacterium | reverse complement strand
AGTAGCGGCCGGCCGGCGCGTAGTAGGAGGCGACGTAGGTCTGGCCGGCCGTCACGTTGATCGGGGTGGCGAAGTTGGCCTGCTGCCAGCCGCTGCCGGTCTCGGTGGTGAATGTCACCTGGCCGAGCGGGGTGCCGTTGGCCCGCCACAGCGTGCCGACGTGGGTGCCGGTGTTGCCCGCCCCCTTGTAGAAGCGGATGCCCGTCACCTGGCCGTCGGTGTCGGCCCGGAACTTGACGCCGACCTCGATGGCGCTGGTGTCGCTGGCCGCCGGGGTGTCGGGGGTCACCGAGGTGTCCCAGATGGTGGCCGGCGTGGCACCCGGCGCGGTGACCGTGGTGAACGCCCAGGTGGTGGGCGTGCCCATCGGGTTGCCGGCGGTGTCGGACGCCGTGACCGAGACGTTGTAGACGGTGCCCTGGGCCAGCGCCGCGCTCGGGGTGAGCGTGGCCGTGCGGCTGGGGGCGTGGTAGCTGACGGTGGCCGCCACCGCGCCCGAGGGGCCGGTCAGCGTGAACGCGAGCGAGGCGGGGGTGACCGCCTCGCTGAAGGTGGCCTGGACCACGCTGGTGGTGGCCACGCTGACCAGGTCGATGGCCGGCGAGCGGTCGACGACCGACGGGCCGGTGGTGTCGGGCGGCATGACGAACACGACGTCGACCGCGTAGTCGGTGTCGTTGTAGCTCGAGGTGGGCACGCCCGAGGACCCGTAGCGGAAGACGCCGTTGCCGCCCACCGTCGAGCCCCGGGGGATGTGGAGGATGCCGCGGTCGACGCCGGCCGAGCCGAAGGCGTCGGGCGTGGCCGAGTAGCCGCCCGCCGGCGCGTAGTAGGAGGCGATGTAGGTCTGCCCGCCGGTCACGTCGACCGGGGCCGGGAAGTTGGCCTGCTGCCAGCCGGTCTCGCTCTCGACGGCGAAGGTGGCGGTGCCGAGCAGGGTGCCGTCGAGCTTCCACAGGTGGCCGACGTGGCCGCCGCCGTTGGCGGCGCCCTTGTAGAACCGGATGCCCTTGAGCTGGCCGGTGGTGTCAGGCGTGAACTTCACGCCCAGCTCGACCGCCAGGGTGTCGTTGATCGAGGCCGTGGCCGGGGTGTGCGACGTGTCCCAGAAGGTCAGCGGGTAGCTGTCGGGGCCGCCCGCGGAGGCGAACGTCCACTCGACCGGCGCGGCGATCGGCTGGTGGGACCGGTCTTCGGCCTGGGCGACCCGGGCCGTGTAGGTGGTGGCCGGGTCGAGCGGCGCGGCCGGGGTGAAGGTGGCCCGCCTGGTGGCGCTGTCGTACGCGGTGGTGCCGGCGACGGCGGCGCCGCCGGGCCCCTTCAGCTCCATGACGACGGACGAGCCGGTCATGGCCTCGCTGAAGCGCACCGACGGGGTGGCGTCGAGGGCCACGGCATCGAGGCCGGGCACCGGATTGCGGTCGACGACGGTGGGCGCCCGCTGGTCGTCGATGTCGAAGACCAGGTCGACCCAGTAGTTCGTCGAGCCGAAGGACGTGTCGGGGAAGCCGGTCGAGCCGTAGCGGAACCGTCCGTTCGAGCCGTCCTCGCCCTCGGCCAGGGCCCGCAGGGGCCACACGTCGTACGCGGACGCGAAGTAGCCGGTGTCGCCCGCGTAGTGGCCGTTGGGCAGGTACACCGACACGATGTAGGTGGTGTCCTTGGCGATGGCCACAGGTGCGGCGAACAGGGCCTGCTGCCAGCCCGAGGCGGTCTCGCCCGAGAAGGTGACCTCGCCCAGCTTGGTGCCGGTCGAGCTCCAGAGGTGGCCGACATGGGTCCCGGTGTTGCCGGCGCCCTTGTAGAAGCGGACGCCGCTGACGAAGCCCTCTTCCACGCTGCGGAACTTGACGCCGATCTCGATGGGGTTGGCGTCGTTGATGGAGGGGTTGGCCGGCGTCTGCGACGAGTGCCAGATCGAGGCGGGGAAGCCGCGCTGGGCGCCGGTGATGGTGACGCCGGGCGTGGGCGTCTCGGTGTTGACGCTGTCGTCGATGGCCCGGGACCTGATGGTGAGCGGCCCCAGCGCCGTGGGGAGGAAGACGTAGCTCCAGGAGGTGGTGCCGGCGGCCCGCTTCCAGGTGGTGCCGCCGTCGACCGACACCTCGACAGCCGCGACCACGCCGCCGACGTCGCTGGCGGTGCCGGTCACGGTGACCGGCGTGCCCACGGGCACCGAGGCACCGGCGATCGGCGAGGTGATGGTCGAGACCGGCGCCGTGTGGTCGGTCGAGGTGCCGGGGGCGGTGAGGCCCGCCTGCATGGTGGCGGGCAGGGCGCCCATGTCGCCCAGCATGTTGGCGGTGGCCTGCTGCATGCGGGTCTGGGGGGCGCCCCCGGTGCGGGGGTGGGTGTCGTCGAGGCCCCACGACCACTGGCAGGTGCCGGTGCCCCACACCAGCGCCCCGCTCGGGGCCCGGTACAGGGTGAGGCGGTGGGTGGCGGCCTGCTGGTTGTAGCTGCCGCCCTGGTCGACCAGGACGGCGGGCACGGTCTCGGTGGTGGAGGTGAGCTCGAGCAGGCCGGCCGGCTTGGGGCCGAGGTCGCGGTCGTCGTCCCACTCGTAGCCGAGGGTGCCCTGGGTCAGCGAGAAGGTCTGGCCGGCGGGCATGGTGGCCACGTCGGTGAAACGCCAGAACCGCAGCTTGGAGTAGGCCGCCGGGACCTTGATGGTCAGGTCGGGCTGCGACTCGTCGTTGATGGCGCCGAAGATCTGGCCGATGAGGGCCAGCTCTGGACGGCCGCCGTCGGACGGCGGGCTGAAGCGGTTGTCGCGCCAGGTGCCGGTCCACTCGGGCGTGGGGTCGAGCTTGGCGCCCGCGAGCGTCTCCTTGTAGCAGACGAGGGTGCGCATCGGCGTGTGGGCGGCGTCGAGGCTGTTCTCCCACCGCACCTTCCAGAAGACCTCGTTGCCGGCCATGAAGATGAGGTGGACGCCGGCGTTGCGGGCGGCCTCGATGTTGGCCCGCTGGCGCGACGACCAGTACTCGTCGTGGCCCGAGGAGATGAAGACCTTCTTGTTGAGCACCTCGTTGCCGCGCCGGTCGGAGTCGAGGTCGGTCGTGTAGCAGACGTCGTAGCCGTTGCGCTCGAGCCAGCGGACCAGGGGGTACTCGGCGTCCCAGAAGGCGTTGCCGTTGCCGTTGATCTCGAAGGGCCGGTTGTAGCTGACCTTGTAGGCCCGGCCGATGTTGCCGCCCTCGGCCCAGTACAGGCTGCTGCCGCCCCACCGGTTGTAGGCGTGCATCGTCGTGTCGGACGTCTGCAGCATGACGTCGGCGGCCCGGCCGTCGTTGCGCACGACGAAGAGGATGCGGTTGTTGACGCCCGGCTGGTCGAGGCGGTCGAGCAGGGCCGTGTAGACGCCGGAGACGGCGTTGGCGGGCACCGCCCAGCTGGCGGACACGGCCCAGTTGCCGGCGTCGACGAGCCCGGTGGCGGGGTCGCTGAGGGGCGCGGGCTGGCTCTGGGGCAGCGGGACCGACGGCAGGATCTCGGCCACCCGGCGGGCACCGAGGCCGCCGTACCACCCCATCCGGTAGATGCGGATGCGGTAGTTGGTCGACGCGGTCTTGACCTTGAAGCCGATCGTCTGGCCGGCGTTGACGCTGAAGTCGGTGGCGAAGCCCTCGATGCTGGAGTCCTCGTAGGAGTCCCACTCGTCGGGCGGGGCGCCGGGAAGGGCGTTCTCGTTGGCGACCGTCGTCGCGGTGGCGACGGCCTCGCACGCGAGCGCGCCGAAGTTGAGGCCCACCGCCCCCGCGCTCGCTGCTGCGCCCTTCAGGAAGGTCCGGCGTCCGAACGCGCCGAACGGCGCGAAGCCGCGGTCTTCCTCGTGGCCTTCCGTGCCGCCCATCGTTGTCCGCCCTGTGTGCTCTGTCCCGGCCAAGCCGCGCCACCGGACGCGACCTGACCGGGGGCCTGGTACCGGGCACTTAACCGCCCGTAGTGGCGAACAGTCTCGGGACGAATCCTGAAGCTTGGCTGAAGCAGGACTGAAGTGCCCCTGATACTTGGCGCAGCCCTAATGGGGCGCTCCGGCCTCCACAGCGGCCGCCACCCGGAACATCAGCGCCTCTGCCAGGGCCGGAGCCATGACCTGCACGCCCACGGGCAGCCCGCCCTCGCCGGTGCCGAAGGGCACCGAGATGGCAGGATGGCCGGCCAGGTTGGAAGGAATCGTGCAGACGTCGTTCAGGTACATGGTCAGCGGGTCGGCCGTCTTGGCCCCCAGCGGGAAGGCCACTGAGGGTGACGTCGGGCTGAGCAGCACGTCGAAGCCCTGGTAGGCCGCCTCGAGGTCGCGCAGGATCAGCGTCCGCACCCGCTGCGCCTTGCCGTAGAACGCGTCGTAGTAGCCGGCCGACAGCGCGTAGGTGCCGAGCATGATGCGCCGCTTGACCTCGGGCCCGAAGCCCTCGGTGCGGGTGCGGTCGTACATCTCGCCCGTGGTGGGGGCGTCGACGCGCAGGCCGAAGCGCACGCCGTCGTAGCGGGCCAGGTTGCTCGACGCCTCGGCCGGGGCGATGAGGTAGTAGGCCGACAGCCCGTACACCGCGGCCGGCACCGACACCTCGTCGACCTTGGCCCCGGCGTGCTCGAGCGCCGCGGCGGCCTGGGCGACCCGGGCGGAGACGTCGGGCTGGATGCCCTCGGCCTCGCACAGCTCGGTGACCAGGCCCACGCGCAGGCCGGCCACGCCCTCGTCGAGGCCTGGGACGACCGCGGCCACCGGTTCGGGGATGGAGGTGGCGTCGCACGGGTCGTGGCCGGCGATGACCTCGTAGAGGGTGGCGGCGTCGGCCACCGTGCGGGCGAACGGGCCGATCTGGTCGAGCGAGCTCGCGAAGGCCACCAGCCCGTAGCGGGACACCGCGCCGTAGGTCGGCTTCATGCCCACCACGCCGCACAGCGCGGCCGGCTGCCGGATCGACCCGCCGGTGTCGGACCCGAGCGCCAGCGGGGCGAACCCGGCGGCCACCGCCGCCGCCGAGCCGCCGGACGAGCCCCCGGGCACCCGGGAGGTGTCGTGGGGGTTGCGGGTGGGGCCGAAGGCCGAGTTCTCGGTCGAGCTGCCCATGGCGAACTCGTCGAGGTTGGTCTTGCCCACCACGATCGCCCCCGCCGCCGCAAGCCGCTGGACCACGGTGGCGTCGTAGGGCGGGCGCCAGCCCTCGAGGATCCGGGACGAGCAGGTGGTGGCCACACCGAGGGTGGCCAGGTTGTCCTTCAGCGCCACCGGGACGCCCACCAGCGGGCCCGGGTCCTCGCCGGCGGCCACCCGCCGGTCGATGGCCAGCGCCGCCTGGCGGGCCTGATCGGCGGTCACCAGGTTGAAGGCGTGGATCTCGCCGTCGCGGCCGGCGATGGCGGTGAGGTGCTCCTCGACCACGTCGACGGCCGAACGGGTGCCCGAGCGGACGGCGGCGGCGATGCCGCGCGCGCTGTCGCCGGGGGGCACCGGCGGGCTGCCGGCGGTGCTCACGGCTCGTCCCCCAGCACCGGCGGGACCCGGAACCGGTCGTCCTCGGTGGCCGGCGCGCCCGCCAGCACCGCGTCACGGTCGAGGCACGGCCGCTCCTCGTCGGGCCGCAGCACGTTCTGCAGCGGGTACGGGTGCGCCGTCGGCGGCACGTCGGCGACGTCGAGCGCCTCGACGTCACGGGCGTGGTCGAGCACCTTGGCCAGCTGCTCGGTGAACGTGTCCAGCTCGTCGTCGGTGAGCCGCAGGCGGGCCAGCGCGGCCACGTGCGCGACGTCGTCGCGGGAGATCTGCGCCATAGGCGGTCAATGCTAGGCGCCCCGCCCGGCGTGACCGCCCCACCGAACTGGCGCGCGGACCCTGCGCGGAGCGCAGCGAACGCGCGCCGGTTCGTGGACCGGGCCCTCAGGTGGTGGTCACCTTGCGGGCGAAGGCGACGGCCCGCTCGTTGATGACGTCCTTGTCGTAGTCGAGGGTGGCCACGTGGTAGCTGCGCTCGAGGGTCACCCGCTCGACCGGGCCCGAGACCCCGTCCGCCAGGATGTCGCTGTTGCCCGGGTCGACCACGTGGTCCTGGGGGCTGGTGAGGATGAGCACCGGGCACGTGATCCTGCCGAGGTCGGCGCGGAACCGCTTGCCCGCCTCGGCCAGGCTGATCAGCGGGCGCAGCGGGGTGGCGTCGTACGCCTTCTCCCGGCCCTCGGGGTCGGCCACGTCGCCACCGATGGCGGGGATGCGGTCGACGCCGCCGTCGAGCATCTGGCGCACGCCGTCCACCAGCTCGTCGGGCACCTCGATGGCCGGGTTGATGCACACGATGCCGGCGATCTCGGGGTGGTGGGAGGCCAGCCACACCGTCAGCGAGCCGCCCATCGACAGGCCGGCCACCACCACCCGCTCGCACCGGGCGGCCAGCGCCGCGTAGGCCGACTCGGCGGCGCCCGCCCAGTCGTCCCAGGTGGTGTCCACCATGTCGTCGACCGAGGTGCCGTGGCCGGGCAGCAGCGGCAGGTCGACCGCGAAGCCGGCGGCGGCGAACGCCTCGGCCAGGCCCCGCAGGCCCTGGGGACTGCCGGTGAAGCCGTGCAGCACCAGCACCCCGTGGGGGCCGCCGTCGGCCGACCACGGTTCGCAACCGGGGATGATCTCCTTGCCATCGGGGGTCTGCACGGCGTGCTCCTTGGTCGGGCGGACGGATGTCGAGCGTAGGCCCCCGATTGACCCTAGGGTCAAGCGTCGTCACACTGGTGCGCGAACCATGACCGATCGCCAGCTCACCACCCAGGGCGCGGAGCGCAAGCAGCAGCTCCTCGACGCCGCCGCCCGCCTGTTCGCCGAGCAGGGCTACGCCGCCACGCGGGTCGTCGACATCGTCGACGCCGCCGGGGTGGCCAAGGGCCTCTTCTACTGGTACTTCGAGAACAAGGAAGCGCTCTTCCGCGAGCTGGCCGCCGAGATCCGGCGCCGGCTGCGCCGGCAGCAGGCCGCCGCCATCGACGACGACGCCCCCGCGCTGGTGCGCATCCTCCAGGGCACGGTGGCCAGTCTGGTGTTCATGGCCGAGAACGCGCCGTTCTTCTCGCTGCTCGAGGTCGAGGGTCGCAACGTGTCCGACGTGCTGCGTCAGGGCACCGAGCAGCACCTCCAGGACGTGACCGCCCTCATCGTCGACGGCCAGCGCGACGGCACGGTCACCGACGACGATCCCGCCGACCTGCTGGCCCTCGGCGTCGTGGGCACGGTCGGCCAGTTCAGCCACTTCCACCGCACGGGTCGCATCGAGCTGTCGCTCGACGAGCTGTCGGGCTACGTGGCCCGGCTGGTGGCCCGCATGCTCACGGCCGACGAGGCCGTGGCCCGCACGTCGCTGATCGCGCTGCACCGCAGCCGGCGCCCCGCCGTCCCGGCCGGCTGACCGCCGGCGCTGCCCGCCGGGCCCGCCCCTCCCTGCCCGAGTGTGACCGCGGCCAGGTGCCTCGCTAGCCTTGGCCGGTCATTCCGTTGAACGAGGTGTTCCGTCCCATGCTCCGTCGTCATCGCCGCTTCGCCGCGCTCGTCGCCATCGTCGCGCTCACTCTCTCGGCGTGTTCCCGAAACGACGCCAAGCGCAGTGACGTCGTCGATGCCATGACCGACGCCAAGCTCAGCCAGGAGCAGGCCAACTGCGTGGGTGACGGCTTCGAGAAGGAGTTCGGCGACAACCAGGACCTCTTCAACAAGGTGGCGGCGGCGACCGACCCCAACGATCTGCCCGACGACACCGAGAGCACCGTCAAGAGCATCCTCGACCAGTGCGTCGGCGGGGGCAGCAGCTCGTCGGGCTCGACCGACACCACCGCCGCGGGCGGCGACGCCACCACCACGACCGCCGCCACCGGGGCGACGACCACCACCGCCGCGGGCTGACGACGGGGCCCCCGGCCCACCGTCGACAGTTGCACCTGCGCTGCAAGAACCGCGCTACCATCCGGTAGCTTCGCCGGCGAGGAGGGGAGATTCCCGTGCCGTACAAGTTCCTGTCCGATGAATGGGTCGAGGCCGCCAAGAAGATCCGGGAGGAGCTCGATGCTCCGACCGCGGCGCCGCAGCCCGTCAAGATGAACCTGGTCATCACCGAGGTCCCGTTCGGCGAGGGCACGGTCGACGCCCACATGGACACGACGAGCGGCGAGCTCGTGCTCGACACCGGGCACGTCGAGGGCCCCGACGTCACGGCCACCCTCGACTACGACACCGCCAAGGCGATGATGGTCGACGCGAACCCGCAGGCGGCCATGCAGGCCTTCATGGCCGGCAAGATCAAGCTGCAGGGCGACATGACCAAGGCCATGGCCCTCCAGAGCGGCCCGCCGAACCCCGAGCTGACCAAGGCCATCCAGGACATCACCGAGTAGCGGCACACACCGGCCCGCGGCGCTCGACACCGCCGCTGACCAGCAGAAAGGGCGCCCCGCGGGGCGCCCTTCGCCGTTGTCCTGACGCGCTCCCCCGGGCCGGCGGACCGGCCGGGGAAAGGAGTGTGCCGAGCCTGCTGGGGCGGCAGCCTCATCGCGGCGGCTGGGGAACACCGCGTCCGGCATACCGCCCCAACGGGCCCGGCACGCTCAGTAGTCTAGTCGCTGCTCACAGCTATGTCAGCCATTCGCCATGCAGCAGGAACGAAAAACCTTCACGGAAGGTCGAGCGTTCGGCCCAGGGGGAGATGGCCGATGGTGGCAGGGGGGACTCCTGACACCAATGCAAGAGTCCCCCGAACCGGGGCCCCTGGTCAAGACCCAGTTCCAAGAAAATTACGTCAGTCGCCCCGTCTCATGATGAGGTTGACCTTGGAGCCGAGCTCGACCTGGCTGCCGGGGGCCGGCGCGGTGAACACGACCCGCCCGTCGCGGTCCCCGAGGATGCGTCCGACCTCGAGCCCGGCGCCCTCGATGGCGTCGGTCGCCTCCTCGCGGGTCATGCCCTCCACCGACGGTACCTGGATGCGGTCGGCCGCCACGATCAGCGTGACGGTCTCGCCCGGGTCGAGCTGCGAGCCGGCGTCGGGATCGGTGCCGATGACCTCGCCGGCGTCGTGGTCATCGTCGGGCGACTGGGCCCTGACCTGGACGTTCAGCCCCAGGCCCTGGAGTTGGGCGGTGGCGTCGGCCACGGCCACGCCCTCGAGGTCGGGGATCTCGACCTTGGTCCCCGTCGAGACCAGCAGGCGCACGGTCGAGCCCTTGGGCACGCCCTCGGCCGGTGGCTGGGGGTCGGCGAACCCGATCACGATGCCCTCGTCGATCGAGTCGTCGGGCTGGGGGACGACCTCGACCGCCAGGCCCGCCGCCTCGAGGGCATCGGAGGCGTCGTTCTTGGTGGCGCCGACGATGCCCTCGGGCAGCGGCACCAGCGTCGGCCCGAGGGAGACGGTGAGGGTGAGGGTCTTGCCCTCCTTGAGCTCGGTGCCGGGCTTGGGATCGGTGGCCAGGACCTGGCCCGGCACCGTGCCGTCCTGGCGGACCTCCTCGGTCTCGATCTTCCAACCGAAGTCGGCGACGCCCGCCACCACCTGGTCCTTCTGGGCGTTGATCAAGCTGGTGGGGATGGTGTGCGAGGGGACGTGGGCCCGCATGTAGAAGGCCGCGCCGACGATGCCGCAGGCGATGGCGACGGCCACCACCAGCGCCCCGAGCATGAGCCGGCGGACGCCGCGGTCGCCGGCCGACAGGCGGGGACGGTCGGGCGGACCGCCGGCATCCCACGGCGTGGGAGCCAGCAGGGTGGGCGGCGCCGCGGGCGGGCCGGGCAACCGGGTGGCCGGCCCCGATCCGGCCATGACCCCCGTGCGGTCGGAGCCCGTCGGGCGGGCGGCCGACGGCGGGATCAGGGTGGTGGTGGCCGAGGCGTCAGGGCCGCCGGCGGCCCGGGTGGCCGCGGTGACGGTGACGCCGGGCGGGTCGGCGGCGGCGGGGATCGCCGGCCCCGCCACCGGGGCGACGGCGGCGGCGAGGACCGTCGGTCCCATGAGCGTGGTCACCCGCCGGTCGGTGGGTGCCGGCTCGGGCTCGGCCGTGCCCACCAGCGGCAGCGGCTCGGGCCGGGGCAGCGCCGGCGCCGTGGCCACCAGGCCGGCGCCGAAGCCGGCGGCGTCGAGGCGGGCCTCGGGGTCGAGGCGGCCGGCGTCGGTCAGGATCGGCACCAGCGGGCCCATCTCGGCCGGGACCTCCAGCGAGCGGTCGAGCCGGGCCATCAGCGTGCCGATGGTGGTGTCGGCGGAGAAGGGCACCGACCCCGTCACCGCCTCGATCAGCACGATGGCCAGCGAGTAGACGTCGCTGCGCCCGTCGACCGACTCGCCCCGGGCCTGCTCGGGCGAGGCGTAGCGGGCGGTGCCCAGCACCGCGCCGTCGGGCTCGGTCCACCCGGCCTCGGCGATGGCCCGGGCCAGCCCGAAGTCGGCCACCCGCAGCCGGCCGTCGTCACCGAAGAGCAGGTTGGCGGGCTTGATGTCCCGGTGGACGAAGCCCTGCCGGTGGGCGTGGTCGAGCGCCCGGACGGCCTCGAGCCCCACCACCAGCGCCTGCGACAGCGAGAGCAGCCAGCCCGAGTCGAGCAGGGCCCGCAGGCTGCCGCCGCCCAGGTACTCGGTGACGAGGTAGGGCGTCTCGGTGTCGCTCCAGTCGTACACGGCCAGCAGGTGCGGGTGCCCCAGGGCCGCGGCCGCCTGGGCCTCCGCCCGGAACCGGCGCAGGAACGACTCGTCGTCGGCGAGGGCGGGGTGGAGCACCTTGACCGCAACCCGGCGCCGGAGCCGGACATCGTCGGCCAGGTACACCTGGGCCGACGCGCCGGACCCGAGCGGGGAGAGCAGCCGGTAGCGCCCGCCCAGCACACGACCGATCTGATCGGTCATGCGGGTCATGGCCACGCCGCGCAGATTACCGCCTGTCGACCCGCGCTCGGTGCGGCGCCGCGAACGTCATCCATTCGCCACGACCCGGGTCCCCGCCAGGCGGTCGTGCAGCCCCCGTCCGCGGCCATCACCACCGTCATCGCCCGGCGACGCCCCCGGGGAGCGGGCGCGGGGCTGGTGTTACCCTCCCCGCGGCATCGCAGGGAGGGGGTGCGCCGGGGATGATCCGTATCCGTCGCGGGGCTGGTCGGGGTGGTCGAGCGCGGGGCCAGCCCGTCGGTGGCCGGCGCCACCGGGGGCCGACCCCGGGGAGCGCTGAGGCGTGAGCACCCCGCGGGCCCGCCGGACCGGCACCACCCACCCGGTCGACGTGGTGGCGACCTTCCTGGCGGCCCTCGAGGCCCGGGACGTCGACGCCGCCCTCGAGCTGGTGTCGCCCGACATCGTCTACCGCAACGTGCCGCTGCCGCCGGCCCGGGGCGTGGCCGCCTTCGAGAAGCAGATCCGCACCCTCGAGACCTGGTTCAGCGGGTTCGAGGCCACGATCCACCACATCGCGGCCGAGGGCGGCACCGTGCTCACCGAGCGGACCGACGTGCTCGAGCGCGGCCGGATCCGGGCCGGGTTCTGGGTCGACGGCACCTTCGAGGTGGTCGACGGCCGCATCACCACCTGGACCGACCGGTTCGACTGGGCCACCGTCGTCGCCGCCACCGGCGCCGGGGTGGCCCGGGCGGCCTGGGCCGCCGTCACCGGCCGGCCCTGACCCGGCGGGTCCCGGTGCGGCGCCGGGCGGCCGGCTACTG
>DASXRH010000468.1:0-6767 GCA_036506715.1 Acidimicrobiales bacterium | reverse complement strand
GCCTCGGCCGACGTCCTGCGGGTGATCGTCCGGGGCGCCGGCGACCACGCCTCCATGCCCCACCATGCCCACGACCCGGTGCCGGTGGCCGCGGCCATCGTCGGCGCCTACCAGACGTGGGTGACCC
Source organism: Acidimicrobiales bacterium (assembly GCA_036506715.1). Taxonomy (GTDB): domain Bacteria; phylum Actinomycetota; class Acidimicrobiia; order Acidimicrobiales; family VFJN01; genus ZC4RG19. The sequence continues at coordinate 6,640 of DASXRH010000468.1, read as the reverse complement.
GCCAGGTCGACGTGTTCACGCCGGCCGTCATCACCATCGGCAAGGTACGGGCCGGCAGCGTCGGCAACGTCATCCCCGAGACCGCCCTGCTGGAGGGGACGATCCGCGCGGTGACCCCCCGGGTGCGGAGCGAGGCCCACGCCGCCGTGCGCCGCATCGCCGAGCACACCGCCGCCGCCTTCGAGATGACGGCCGAGGTCACGATCGAGGACGGCTACCCCGTCACCGTCAACGACGACGGCGCCGCCGCCGAAGTCCTGGCCACCGCCCGGTGGCTGGTGGGCGACCACCTGGCGGTGGCCCTGCCCAGCCCCGTCATGGGGGCCGAGGACTTCTCCTACGTCCTCGAGCAGGTGCCCGGGGCCATGGCCTTCCTCGGCACCCGGCCGGCGGGCACCGGCGCCGCCGAGGCCGCGCCCAACCACTCCAACCGCATGGTGCTCGACGAGGCGTCGCTGGCCACCGGCGTGGCCCTCCACGCCGCCACCGCCCTCAGGCGGCTTCGGCCGCCGCCTTGATGCGGTCGAGCGTCTGGCGCATCCCGTCGCGCAGCTCGTCGGCATGGTTGTCGTGGCCGCCGAGGAACAGGTTGGAGAGCGTGCGCACCAGCGGGACGCGGGCCCGGGTCAGGTCCCGGGTCTCGGTGAGGCGGGTGCCGTCGCCGTCGGCCTCCAGCAGGTAGCCCCAGCGCACCCCGGTCTCCCGCACCCGGAACACGAACGCCCGGCCGGGTTCGGCCCGCTCGACGGCGTTGGTGGTCGCCCACCGGGTCCAGCCCCGGCGGTTGAACCCGACGAAGACCGCCCCCACCTCGGGGCCCCGGCGCCGGCCGATCCACCGGCACGAGGTGCACTCGGGACTCCAGTCGCCCATGCGGGTGATGTCGGAGACCAGGGCCCACACGGCGTCGGGCCGGGCGTCGACCGACACCGTGACCCGGTCGATCGCCGGCGGGGCCGGCTCGTCGGCGTCGGTGGTGTCGGGCTCGCTCCCGGTCACGGCTGCGCACGCTAGCGGCCCTGCACCCTCGGCGCCCATACGGCCGCAGCGCGCCCTTGACCGTCGGGTCAGGATGGGGTCTATCGTCAGTGGTGAGCCAGACCGCGCTGCCGCAACCGAGGGGATGACCCGTGACGAGCTACGACAAGATCTACATCGACGGAGCCTGGGTACCGTCCTCCGGGTCGGGCACCATCGACGTCTTCGACTCCTCGAACGGCGAGGTGATCGCCCAGGTCCCCGCGGGCACGGCGGACGACGTCGACAGGGCCGCCAAGGCCGCCAGGGCCGCGTTCGCCTCGTGGTCGCAGACCACGCCCGAGGAGCGGGCCAAGTTCTGCACCCGCATCGGCGAGGGCCTGGCCGGCCGCATGGACGAGATCGCCACCGTGGTCACCCGCGAGGCGGGCATGCCCAAGTGGCTGAGCCTCATGATCCAGGCCGGCCTGCCGATCAACTCGTTCAACACGGCCGCCCAGCTGGCCGAGACCTACGAGTACGAGCAGACGTCGGGCAACAGCCTCATCGTCAAGGAGCCGGTGGGCGTCGTGGGCGCCATCACGCCGTGGAACTACCCGCTCCACCAGATCGCCGCCAAGGTCGCCTACGCGATGGCTGCCGGCTGCACGGTCGTGCTCAAGCCCAGCGAGGTCGCCCCGCTCGACGCCCTCATCCTGGCCGAGGTCATCAACGACGCCGGGCTGCCCGCCGGCGTGTTCAACCTCGTCACCGGCACGGGGCCCGAGGTCGGTGAGGCGCTGGCCGCCCACCCCGAGATCGACATGATCTCCTTCACCGGCTCGACCCGCGCCGGCAAGCGGGTGGCCGAGGTGGCCGCCGGCACGCTCAAGCGGGTCGCGCTCGAGCTGGGCGGCAAGTCGGCCAACGTGCTGCTCGACGACCTCGACGACGCGGGCTTCGAGAAGGCCGTGCGCGACGGCGTGGGCAAGGCCTACCTCAACTCCGGCCAGACCTGCACCGCCCTCACCCGCATGCTGGTGCCGGCCGACCGCCTGGGCGAGGCCGAGCGCATCGCCGCCGACGAGGTCGAGACCAAGTTCCAGCCGGCCGACCCCTTCGCCGACGGCGCCATGCTCGGCCCCCTGGCCAGCCAGGCCCAGGTCGAGCGGGTCAACGGCTACATCCAGAAGGGCATCGACGAGGGCGCCAAGCTCGTCACCGGTGGCACCGGGCGCCCCGAGGGCCTCGACGAGGGCTACTTCGTGCGGCCCACGGTCTTCTCCGAGGTGCGCAACGACATGACCATCGCCCAGGAGGAGATCTTCGGGCCGGTCCTGTCGATCATCACCTACGACGACGAGGACGACGCCGCCACCATCGCCAACGACTCGGCCTACGGCCTGGCCGGCGGCGTGTGGAGCGCCGACCCCGAGCGGGCCAAGTCGTTCGCCCGCCGCATCCGCACCGGCCAGATCGAGGTCAACGGCGGAGCCTTCAACCCGAGCGCCCCGTTCGGCGGGTTCAAGAACAGCGGCTACGGCCGCGAGTACGGCTCGCACGGCTTCGAGGAGTTCCTCGAGATCAAGTCGATGCAGCTCTGACCGTCGTCGCCATGGTGTGAGAAGGCGCCCCCCGGCGGGGGCGCCTTTCTCGCGGCGGGGGGAACGCATGGGGGCCGCCGGGCGTCTAGAGACGATGGTGAACGTCCGGCCGACCCGCCGCGCCCCGGCGCTGGCGGCCGCGGCCGTGCCGATGGCCGTGGCCGCCGGGATGGACCCGTGGGGGTTCCGGCCGTTCACCTCGCTGCGGTGGGCGCTTGTCGGCGTGGCGGCCGCCGGTGCCGCCGCGGTCGGCGCCCCGTGGCACATGCCCCGGCGCTGGGCGCTGGCGTGGGCCGGCCTCGGTGCCTGTCTCGCCGTCGCCACGGCGGTGGCCCTGGACCCGCTCCTGGCGGTGGTCGGCCACCCGCGGCGGCACCTGGGCCTGGCGGGGTGGGTGGTGTGCTTCCTCGCCTTCGCGGCCGGTACAGGCCTGGGCAGCGTCCCGAGCTCACGAACCGGCGCGCGTTCGCTGCGTTCGGCGCAGGGTTCGCGCGCCAGTTCGGGGTGGGAGCGGAGCGGGGCGGACGAGCTGCGGGTGTTGGGGCGGGGGGCGGTGGTGGCGGCGCTGGTGACCGGCGTGGCCGCGGTCGCCGACCTCGCCGGCTGGGACCCGGCGGGCGCCGGCTTCGCCGGTGGCCGGGTCGGCGGGCTGCTGGGCCAGCCGGCGTACCTGGCCGTGCTGGCGGTCCTGCTGGCCCCGGTAGCCGCCGCGGTGGCCACCGATCCCGCGACCGACCGCGGCTGGCGCGCCGCCGGCGCCGCGGGCGCCGCCACCTGCGGGATCGCGCTGGTCGCCTCGGGCACCCGGGGCGCGTGGGTCGCCGCGCTGGTCGCGGCCGTGGTGGCGTGGCCCCGGCTGCGGGGCCGGGTGGTCGCGGTGCGTCGGGTGGCGGCCGGTGACGCCGACGACCGGTCGGCTGGTGGCGGCGGGGCGTGGCCCCGGCTGGCTGCCTGGGTGGCTGGGTTCGGCCGCGGTGGGGCGGGGGTGGCGGTCGACGGCGCCGGGTCCGCGGTCGGGGGGGGGGCTGGCTCGGGGGTGAGCGGCGCGGCTGGGCCGGCGCTCGGTGCCGGGGCCGTGGCCGCCCGGGCGGCCTCGGTGGGGCGGTGGGGGGTGCGGGTCGCCGGGGTCGGGGCGGCCGGGGTGGCGCTGGTGGTGGTGGCCGTGCCCGTGGGGGCGCGGGTGGTGGCCGCCGGCGACCGCGGGGAGGGCGGCGGGATCGGGCGGGTCGACGAGTGGGGGGTGGCGCTGGCGGTGGTGGCCGAGCATCCGCTGACCGGGGTGGGGCCCGAGGGGTACCGCGTCGCCGCGCCCCGGCACATCGGCGACGGGTACGCCCGGCGCCACGGCCGGTCCGTCGTCGTCGACCGGGCCCACGACGGTCCGCTCGACGTGGCCGTGACCGCCGGGTTGCCGGCTGCGGCGTGCTACGTGGCGCTGCTGGGTGGGCTGGTGTGGCGGGCCGGGAGTTCGATACGGCGGGGCCGGCAGCCTGTCGTCGTCGGGGCCGCGGTCGGGGTGCTCGCCTGGGTGGTGCAGCAGGTCGTGAGCTTCCCGCTCGCCGAGGTCGATCCCGCCGGCTGGGTGCTGGCCGGGGTCGTCGTCGCCGGTGGGCCCGGGCCGGGTCGGGTCCGCGTGGCCGAGCTGCAGCGCGTGGTGGCCGGGGCCCTGGCCGGGGCGCTGGCCGTCCTCGGGGCGACCGCCGTCGTGGCCGACCGGCGGATCGAGCGCGCCACCCGGACCGGGGATCCCGTCGCCGCCACCGCCGTCGCCGACTCGGCCACGGCCCTGCGGCCCGACGACGTCGACGCCTGGTACGTGGCCGCCCGGGTGGCGGCGTCCGGGCCCAGCCTGCTGGCCGTCGATGCCGGGATCGACCGGGTCGACGGCGGGCTGCGCCGCGCGCCGCTCGACCCCGCCCTGCTGGGCCTGCGGGAGGAGCTGCTCGCCGAGCGGGCCGTCCGCTCCGGGCTGGCCGCCGACCGGGAGGCGGCCATCGCGGCCTCCCGGGCGCTGGTCGCCGCCGACCCGGCCGGGCCGGCGCACCACCGCCTGCTCGGGATGGTGCTGGCCGCGGGTGGCGACACCGCGGGCGCCCAGGCCGAGCTGCGGCGGGCCCTCGACCTCGACCCCGGCGACGACGTGGCCCGCCGCGCCCTCGCCGCCCTCGACCCCCCGGCGGAGGAAATCCGGTGACCGAACAGAACGGCGGAGGCCCCTCGGGCGTGTATCGGCCGATGAACCTACCGAGCCCACCGATGGCCGCCTGCGCCGACCTGGCCTACGCGCTGCCGGCCACCACGACCGGCGAGCCCGTCGGCCAGCCCGGCAGCGACCCCGCCGTGACCGGGGAGCCGGCCGGATCGGCCGCCGCCGATGGCGACTTCACGGCCTTCTACCGCGCCACCTGGCCGGGGGTGGCCCGCGCGCTCACCCTCGTCCTCGGCGACGGCGACCTGGCGGTCGATGCCACCGACGAGGCCATGGCCCGGGCCTACGCCCGCTGGCACCGCCTGTGCGGCTACGACAACCCGGCCGGGTGGGTCTACCGGGTCGGGCTGAACTGGGCCCGCTCCCACCACCGCCGGCTGTCCCGGCGCCTGCCCTTCGCCCACCGAGAGGCCGCCCCGGCCGTGAGCGTGCCCGATCCCGCGGTGCGCCGGGCGCTCCTGGCCCTGCCGGTCAAGCAACGCAGCGTCGTCGTCTGCCGGCTGCTCCTCGACTGGTCGGTCACCGACACGGCCGCCGCCCTCGGCGTGCGGCCCGGCACCGTCCAGAGCCGGCTCCACCGGGCGCTGCAGTCCCTCCACGCCTCCCTCGACCACCTGAGGTGACCCCCATGTCCTTCGAAGAGATCCTGCGCCGGCGCCTCGAGCACGAGGCCCGGGCCGTCCCCCTCCCGTTCCGGGACGCCGGGCGGGCCGCGCACCGGGCCCGCACCCGGCGGCGCCACCGCCTGGCCGCCGCCGGCGCGGTCACGGCGGCGGCCGTGGTCGCGGCGGCGGTCCCCCTCGTCCACGGCGGGTCGGGCGACGACTCCGCCGTCATCCCCGCCGCCACCGGCCTGCCCGCCACCGGCCCCCTCCAGCTCGCCTGGAGCAGCCACGGCGACGGGCTCAGCGAGCTCGCCAGCACGTTCCAGGCGGCCGACGGCTCGGTCTACGCGCTGTCCACCGGCCCGGGCGTCCGCTACGGCGACTGGCCCGACGGCATGCCCAAGGCCCTCTACCACCTGGCCGACGACGGCACCTGGCAGCCCACCGAGCTCGATGGCGACCGGCCCAGGGCCATCGACGTGGCCGGCAACGGCAGCGACATCTACGCCGTCAGCACCGGCCCGGCCACCAGCGGCGACGAGTTCGTGTCCCGGCTGTCGGCGTCGGCCGACGGCGGCGACACCTGGACCACGGAGGACCTGCCGGCCGCCGAGCCGCCGAGCACCGTCCTCCAGTGGGACGCCGTGTCGAACCTGTCGGTCGAGACCGCCGGTTCGACCGCGCTGGCCCTGGTGGCGACCTCGTTCCTGCCCGACGTCGCGGCGCTCTTCCCCGAGATGGCCACCGACCTCTCGCGTGACTACCAGGTTCGCTACACCGACGAGGGCATCACGCTGATGAGCGGCGGCCGCGAGGCCTGGGCCGTCCAGGCCGGGCCCGGCGCCACCACGCCGCCGACACGCCCGGGCGACGCGGAGGAGCAGCCGACGCCGGTTCGCACGGTGCCGTGGTCGGAGCTCGGGGTCGACGGGCCCGAGGCGCTCGGCCGCAATCAGTTCTATCGGCGGGCCGGCGACGCCTGGGAGCCCATCGACACCCATCTCCCCGGTACCGATGTGTCGCTCGCCGACCTCGGCGAGGCCGCCGGCAAGTTCGTGCTCAGCGGCTCCCGCCGCGCGGCCGTCGGGGGCGACGAGGCCGCGCCGGTCCTGTACGTGTCCGACGACGGCGCCTCCTGGAACGAGGTCCAGCCCCCCGGCGAGCTGGGCCAGATCGTCGGCGTGGGGTCGGCGCTGGTCAACGTGCCCTGGCAGGGGTCGGTCCTCCAGGTGTCGACCGATGCCGGCGCCAACTGGACCGACGTC
>DASXRH010000467.1:0-3370 GCA_036506715.1 Acidimicrobiales bacterium | reverse complement strand
CGTACCACCGGGGAGGCGCCATGACCCCGCCTGCACCGGCCGCCACTGCGGCCAGCCCGCTCATGCCCACCTACCCGCCGCCGCCGGTCACGTTCGTGCGGGGCGAGGGGTCGTGGCTGGTCGACACCGACGGCCGCCGCTACCTCGACTGCCTGTCCGGCCTGGCCGTGACCTCGCTGGGCCACGCCCACCCGGCGGTGGCCGCGGCGCTGGCCACCCAGGCGGCCACGCTGCTCCACGTGTCCAACCTGTTCGGCACCCTGCCCGGCCCCGAGGTGGCCCGCACGCTCGACCGCCTGGTCGGCAACGGCGAGGCGGCCGGCGGGCGGGTGTTCTTCTGCAACTCGGGGGCCGAGGCCAACGAGTGCGCGATCAAGCTGGCCCGCCGGTTCGGGGGCCGGGGCCGCCACGTCGTGGTGTCGGCCTACGGCAGCTTCCACGGCCGCACGCTGGCCACCCTGCACGCCACCGGCCAGCCCGCCAAGCACGAGGCGTTCCAGCCCCTGCCCGAAGGCTTCCGCCACGTGGCCTGGGACGACCTCGACGCCCTGGCCGGCGCCCTCGATCCGACGGTGGCGGCGGTGCTGCTCGAGCCCGTGCAGGGCGAGGGCGGCGTCAACCCGGCCACCGCCGCCTACTTCCAGGGCGTCCGCCGGCTGTGCGACGAGCGCGGGGTGCTGTTCATGGTCGACGAGGTCCAGACCGGCCTCGGCCGCACCGGCCGCTGGTTCGGGTTCCACCACCTGGGCGTCGTGCCCGACGTGGTGACGATGGCCAAGGCGCTGGGCAACGGTGTGCCGATCGGCGCGTGCTGGGCCCGGGGCGAGGTGGCCGGGGTGTTCGAGCCCGGGGACCACGCCACCACCTACGGCGGCCAGCCGCTGGCGACCGCCGCCGCCCGGGCCGTGCTGGCCACGATGGAGGCCGAGGACGTGCCCGCCCGGGCGGCCCGGGCCGGGGCCCGCCTGGCCGGGGCGCTGGCCGCCGTGCCCGGCGTGGCCGGGGTGCGGGGCCAGGGCCTGCTGCTGGCCGTCGAGCTCGACGGCCGCCCTGCCGGCGAGGTCACCGCGGCGCTGCTGGCCGCCGGGCTGGTGGCCAACGCCGTGACCCCCACCGCCCTGCGCCTGGCACCGTCGCTCCTCATCAGCGACGACGAGATCGACGAGGCCGTGGCCCGCATCACGGAGGTGCTGGCGGCATGACCCGCCACTTCCTCGAGGTCGACGACCTCAGCCCGGCCGAGCTGGCCGAGGTGCTGCGCCGGGGCTCGGCGCCGCCGGGGGCCGAGCGCCCGCTGGCCGGCCGGACCGTCGGCCTCTTCTTCGAGAAGCCGTCCCTGCGGACCCGCCACAGCTGCGAGGTGGCGGTCGTCCAGCTGGGCGGCCACCCCGTCACCTTCCGCCAGGACGAGGTGGGCATCGGCTCGCGGGAGCCGATGACCGACGTCGCCCGGGTGCTGTCCGGCTACCACGCCGCGCTGGGCGGGCGGGTGTTCGACCACGGCCTGCTGGAGTCGTGGGCCGGCGCCGCCACGGTCCCCGTCGTGAACCTGCTGTCCGACCGGGGCCACCCGTGCCAGGCGCTGGCCGACCTGCTCACCATGCAGGCCTGCCTGGGCCAGCTCGACGGCGCCACCATGGCCTGGGTGGGCGACTTCAACAACGTGGCCCGCTCGCTGGCCCTGGGGGCGACGATGCTCGGCATGAAGGTCCGGCTGGCGTGCCCGCCGGGCTACGGCCCGGGCGACGACGACCTCGACCGGCTCCGGGCCCTCGGCGGCGAGCCGGTCGTCACCACGCGGCCCGAGGAGGCGGCCGCGGGCGCCGCCGCCGTCCACACCGACGTGTGGGCGTCCATGGGCCAGGAGACCGAGGCCGACGCCCGGCGCCGGGCCTTCGAGGGCTTCCAGGTCGACGACCGGGTCATGGCCGCCGCCGGTCCCGAGGCCGTGTTCATGCACTGCCTGCCGGCCCACCGGGGCGAGGAGGTGGCCGCGTCGGTGATGGACGGCCCCCAGAGCCGGGCGATCGTCCAGGCCCACAACCGGCTCCACAGCGTGCGGGGCCTGCTGTCGTGGCTGCTCGAGGAGTCCCGGTGACCGAGCCCGCCACCGACGTCCCCGCCCTGCGCACGCTGGCGAAGCCCCAGCGCCAGCACCGGGTGGCCCGGCTGCTGTCCGACCACGCCGTCACCAGCCAGGGCCAGCTCGTGGACCTGCTCGCGGCCGACGGCGTGACCGCCACCCAGGCGACCGTGTCCCGCGATCTCGAGGACCTGGGCGCCATCAAGGTCCGGGTGGGCGGGGGCGAGACCGTCTACGCCATCCCCGAGCTGCCCACCGAGCAGCGGGCACCCGAGGACCACCTGCGCCGCGTGTTCAGCGAGTGGGTGGTCGAGGTGGCCCACTCGGCCAACCTGGTCGTCCTGCGCACCCCGCCCGGGTCGGCCCACGTCGTGGGCTCGGCCCTCGACCGCTCGGGCCTGCCGGGCGTGCTGGGCACGGTGGCGGGCGACGACACCCTGATCGTGGTGGTGGCCGAGTCGGTCGGCGGCGCCACGATGGCCGACCGGCTCACCGAGATGGCCGGCCTGTGACCTCCCCCCAACCGAGCAAAGGAACCGAGTGATGGCGAAGCGAGTGGTCCTGGCCTACAGCGGGGGCCTCGACACGTCGGTGGCCGTGCGCTGGATGATCGACAACATGGGCGTCGAGGTGATCGCCCTCGCGGTCGACGTCGGGCAGTCGAGCGACGACTGGGACATGGTCCGCCGGCGGGCGCTGGGCGCCGGGGCGGTCGACGCCATCGTGGTCGACGCCCGCGAGGAGTTCGCCCGCGACTACTGCGTCCCGGTGCTGAAGGCCAACGCCCTCTACGAGGGCCGCTACCCGCTGGTGTCGGCGCTGTCCCGGCCGGTCATCGTCAAGCACCTGGTGGCCGCGGCCCGCGAGCACGCCGCCGACGCCGTGGCCCACGGCTGCACCGGCAAGGGCAACGACCAGGTGCGCTTCGAGGTGTCGACTCGGGCGCTGGCCCCCGATCTCGACGTGATCGCCCCGGTGCGGTCGTGGGGCATGACCCGCCAGGACTGCATCCTCTACGCCTACGACCACGGCATCCCGATCACGGCGACCAAGGAGAAGGTGTACTCCATCGACGACAACCTCTGGGGCCGGGCCATCGAGTGCGGCGAGATGGAGGACCCGTGGGCCGTGCCGCCGCGGGGCGTGTGGTCGCTGACGGTGCCGACACAGACCGAGCCCCGCGACCTCACCATCGGCTTCGACGCCGGCGTGCCGGTCACCGTCGACGGCGAGCAGCTCGGGCTGGTCGACCTCATCGCTCGGGTCGGCGGGGTAGTCGGCTCGTAC
>DASXRH010000466.1:0-20789 GCA_036506715.1 Acidimicrobiales bacterium | reverse complement strand
TCGGACGAGCGCACCACCGACGACACGAACTCGTAGTGGGTCTCGAGCCGGCGGTAGCGCTCGGCCAGGCCGGTGTAGATGCGGTTGGAGGCGAGGCAGCCCGCGACGATGGCGGTGACGACCAGGGCCACGTGCGGGTGCTCCCACAGCGTGGTGGCCAGGCCGACGCCGATGGCGGCGTTGAGCATGCCAGCCACCGCGCCCGACCGGGCGACGAGGACCATGACCCGCCGCCCCGGCCAGCGCCGGCTGACGATCCAGATGACGATGGCGAGGATGCCGACGGAGGTGGCGTAGGAGGCGAACAGGCCGGCCAGCAGCGCGAAGGCGCCCTGGATGCCGACCGGGGTGGCGTCGCCCAGCACCAGCCGGAAGACGACGAGGGCCGACACGGTCTGCGCGGCCTGGACCGCGACCTCGTAGACCAGCTCGACCGCCCGCCGGTGGCGGGTGATGGCCAGGGCCACGAGGACGCCGCCGAGGCGGGCCAGCACCACGGCGGCGGGCGCGGCGTAGACGAGCCCGACGGCCAGCGGCACGAGGGCCAGCGTGAAGCCGTAGGACTCGCCCTGGTTGCGCTCGACGCGGATGGCGAACAGCTCGCAGGCCAGGAAGGCGAGGGCGAGCCACACCCCCGACACCCGCAGCGGGGCGTCGGGGAACGGATCCTCCGGCAGGATCAGCGTTGCGAAGAGCACCGCAGAGAGGGCGCCGACGACCAGACCGACCTGCAGGACGGTCCTGTCACCCTGGCGCGCCTGATCCCCGGTCAATGCACCCCCTTCCCCGAGACAAGTCCGCCACGGCACGGTGCCGCACCGCGGCGCGCACGGTCAAGACTCCGCGTGGCCTTTTTCCCTGCTAGGCCTCATTGTCGCCCACGGAGCGCGCGCCCCGCGGTCGCGCGATCACTTAGACGAAAGGACTGGCCCCAGCACCCGCTCGAGGTAGGGGTTGGCGAACCGCCCCTCGGGGTCGAGGCGCGACCGTACTTGCTGGAATTCGGTCCAGCGCGGATAACGCGGCGCCAGCGTCTCGGACCGCTGGAAGTGCATCTTGCCCCAGTGCGGCCGCCCACCGTAGCTGTCCATGATCCGCTCGACGCCGCCGAAGTACGCGTCGTAGGGAGTGCCCTGGTAGACGTGCACGGCGATGTAGCCGGTCTCGCGGCCGAAGGCGGTCGACAGCGGGATGTCGTCGGGCGCCACCACCCGCACCTCGACCGGGAAGCTGATCTGCATGCCGATCTCGTCGACCAGCCGCCGCACCCGGTTGAGCGCCTCGGGCAGGGCCTCGCGGGGGATGGCGTATTCCATCTCGTAGAAACGGACCGTGCGGGGGCTGGTGAACACCCGGTCGGAGCGGTCAACGTAGTCGAGCCGGCCCGTGTTGGGGATGATCTTGGCCAGCCGGGGGATGAGCGAGGGCCGCCACCGCCCGGCCCGGCACAGCACGCCGAACGCGTAGTTGTTGAGCACCATGTCGTCGACCCACTCGCGCACCTTGGGCCGGGGCCGGGCCGGCTCGTCGGTGCGGCGGTTGCGCTTGGTCAGCGCCCAGCGCGTGTGGGGCACCCAGTAGAACTCGTAGTGGTCGTTCTCCTCCACCAGCTCGTCGAGGTTGGCCAGCACGTCGTCGACCGGCGCCGGTTCCTCGACGGCGTGGAGGCGGAAGGCGGGAACGGTCTGCAGCGTCACCGTCGACAGCAGGCCCAGCGCCCCCAGCCCGGCCCGGGCGGCGGCGAACACGTCGGGGTTCTCGTCGCCGTGGTCGGGGGCGGTGGCCTCGATGACCGAGCCGTCGCCCGTGACGAGGCGCAGGCCCACGATCTGGGACGACAGGTTGCGGAAGCGCAGCCCGGTGCCGTGGGTGGCGGTCTGGGTGGCGCCGGCCACCGACTGGCGGTCGATGTCGCCCATGTTCTCGAGGGCCAGACCCCGGGCGTCGAGCTCGTCGGACAGGCGGTGCAACGAGATGCCGGCCTCGACGGTGACCAGCCCGGTGGCGGCGTCGTGGGCCAGCACCCGGCCGTAGCCGGTCAGGTCGACCAGCACGCCGTCGGTGCAGGCGATGGAGGTGAAGCTGTGCCCGGCGCCGACGGCCTTGACCCGCTGGCCGGCGGCGGCCGCCTGCTTGACCACCTGGGCCAGCTCGGACTCGGACGTCGGGCGGCGGATCTCCGCGGGGGCGCAGGTCTGGTTGCGGGCCCAGTTCGACCAGGCGGCGCGGTCGGCGAGGGAGGCGGCGGCCATCGCCGCAGCGTAGGCGGACGGGACCCGCGGGACCGCCGCCGCGGCGGGCGGCGGACGGGAAAGCTGGTTCGCCGGCGCCCGGCGGGGTACGCAATGGGCCGTGAAGTGGCGTCGGACAGACAGCGACCGTTACCAGCGGCGGGGCGGATCGGGTGCGATGGGGGGCATGGCCTTGCCGGTGACGGCCGGCGGTGGGGTCATCGGCCTGCTCGTGCTGCTGGCCTCGGTGCTGCTCGGCGGGGGCGGCGGGGGCGGCGGGCTGGGCAGCGTCCTGCAGTCGGACCTGGGCGCGCCCGGGCCCGAGACCGAGCAGGACCAGTTCGTGGCCTTCCTCAGCGAGGACGTCCAGGCTGTGTGGGCCGACATCTTCACCGAGGACGGCCGCCAGTACGAGTACACGACGGTCAACAGCTTCACCGGCCAGGTGAGCACCGGCTGCGGGCCCGCCACCTCGGCCGTTGGGCCCTTCTACTGCCCGGCCGACCGCCAGGTGTACCTCGACCTCGGCTTCTTCGACGAGCTGGCCACCCGGTTCGACGCCCCCGGCGACTTCGCCCAGGCCTACGTGGTGGCCCACGAGATCGGCCACCACGTCCAGAACCTGGTGGGCACCAGCGACGAGGTGCGGGCCCGCGAGCAGGCCGCCGGGTCGGAGGAGGAGGCCAACAGGTGGTCGGTGCGGCTCGAGCTGCAGGCCGACTGCTATGCGGGCGTGTGGGCCCACTCGGTGTACCAGCGGGGGCAGGAGGAGGACAGCGACGTCGCCCTCGAGGACGGCGACATCGAGGAGGGCCTGGCCGCCGCCGAGTCGGTGGGCGACGACCGCATCCAGTCCCAGGCCGGCGTGGCCGTCAACCCCGAGTCGTGGACCCACGGCTCGTCGGAGCAGCGGCGCACGTGGTTCACCCGCGGCTACGAGTCGGGCGACCCCGACCGCTGCGACACGTTCTCGGGGGTGTGACAGTGGGGCCATCGCTCAGCCCGCCGCGGCATCGAGCGCAAGGTAGGTGCGGATGATGCCGACGACGTGGTCGGGTCGACCCACGACGTCGTCGTAGGTGAAGCGGAGGACCCGGTAGCCCGCCGCCCCCAGCCGCGCGTCGCGCTCGGCGTCCGACTGGCGCCCGCGCCGGGTGGCATGGGAGCCGTGGCCGTCGGTCTCGATCACCAGCCGGCTGCGCTCGTAGCACATGTCGACCCGGGCCACGCCGCCGCTGTGCCGCAGGCGGACCTGGCAGCGCGGCGCCGGCAGCCCTGCCGCGACGATGAGTCGGGTGAGGCGCCGCTCGAGCCAGCTCTCCTCGCGACGGCGGGGTTCGTCGTCGGCAGGCAGGGCGTCGAGCATCCGGCGGATGCCGGGCCGGCCGCGGCGGCGCAACTCGTCGAGGCGCCACCGGAGGTGGGCGAGGTCGATGAGCCCGTCGCGCGTGGCCCCGTCGAGCACGTCGACGATCTGGGCCCGGGTGAGCCGGGGTGCGGCGTCGATCAGCGAACGGGCGGGCGTCGTCACGGGCACGACGCCCCGGGCGTCGACGTCGACCGGCCGGAGGTCGCGCGCCCGGTGGACCAGCCCGTTGACCCGGCGGCCCCGCTGCACCGGCCGGGGCACGCTCACCTCCACCGCCCCGGGCCGGATGCCGGCGAACCGCCACCACGCGCACGCCGACATGTGGGAGACCGCAGCGTCGGGGCCGGCCTCCAGCACCGCGGCGAGGAGCGCCTGGTGGAGGGAGGGCGGGTGCCCGGGCAGCCGCCAGACGGTCGCGCCGAGGCGCTCGAGCGCGCCGCGGGCCGCCAGGGTGCGCCGCGCCTGGCGGCTCACGCCCAGGGCGGCGAGCTGGTCGCCGGTGACGAGGCCGAGCTGCGTCGCGGAGCGCTCGGTGACGGGCCGGAGGTCGAGGACGTGGGGTGCCATGGCCGGACAGCCAAGCACGCCGCTGTGACATTTTGGCCCTTTTCGCGTTCTGGTCTGCCAAGTGGTTGACTTCCAACCACTCAGCAGACCAGAAGCGGGTCAGCGGCTCTGCAGCGCCTCGAGCAGCTTGGGCAGGACCTTGTGGACGTCGCCCACGATGCCGAGGTCCGCGACCGAGAAGATCGGGGCCTCGGGGTCCTTGTTCACGGCGATGATGTTCTTGGCGCCCTTCATGCCCACCAGGTGCTGGGTGGCGCCCGAGATGCCGGCGGCGATGTAGACGGTCGGCTTCACGACCTTGCCCGTCTGGCCGACCTGGTAGCTGTAGGGCACCCACCCGGCGTCGACGATCGCGCGGGAGGCCCCGGGGGCGCCCTTGAGCGCCTTGGCCAGGTCCTCGATGATCTCGTACTTCGCGGCCTCGCCCAGGCCCCGGCCGCCCGAGACCACGATGGCGGCCTCGTCGAGCTTCGGGCCGGTCGTCTCCTCGACGTGGCGGTTCTTGACCTTGGCGGTGCCGTAGTCGGGCACGTCGATGGTCACCACCTCGGGGACCCCACCGCCCGACTCCTCGGCCGCGAACGACTTGGGCCGGATGAGGGCGAGGTGGGGGCCGCCGCCGGTGAACCTGGTGCGCACCAGCTTGGTGCCGCCGAACACCGGCTCGGTCATGACCACGTCGTCGCCCTCGACGGCGATGTCGGTGTTGTTGGTGACGACCGGCTTGTCGAGCGCCACCGACAGGCGGGCAGCGACGTCGCGGCCCTCGTAGGTGGTGCCGAACAGGATGAGGTCGGGGGCGTCGCCGGTCTCGATCAGCGCGGCCACGGCCGAGGCCACGGGGACGCCGGGCGTGCTGCCCTGGAGGTCGCCGGTGGCGTAGACCTTGGTGGCGCCGTGGGCGCCGAGCGTCTCGGCGATGGCGTCTGCGTCACCGTCGCCGTAGACGGCCTCGACGGTGCCCGCCAGCTCGCGGGCCTTGGTGAGCATCTCGAGGGTGATCGGGGCGACCTTGCCGTCGGCGGCCTCGGCGTAGACCCAGATGCGGTTCAGAGCCATGTCTGTTCGTGTCTCCTGTGTGGTCAGCCGAGGAGGTCAGATGACCTTGAGGTTCTCGAGGAAGGCGACGATCTTGGAGTAGCCCTCGCCGTCGTCCTCGACGATCTCGCCGGACTCGCGGGCCGGGGCATCGTCGACGGCCACGATCTCCTGGCCGGCGCCGGCGCTGCCCACGGTGGCGGCGTCGATGCCCAGGTCGGCCAGGGTGAGCTGGTCGACCGGCTTGGACTTGGCGGCCATGATCCCCTTGAAGCTGGGGTAGCGGGGCTCGACCACGCCGGCGGTGACCGAGACGAGGGCGGGCAGCGAGGTCTCGACCTCGTCGTAGCCCAGCTCGGTCTGGCGCTGGACGTTGACGGTCTCGCCCGAGATCTCGACGTGCTTGGCGAACGTGATCGACGGCAGGCCCAGCAGCGCCGCCACCTGCTCGGGGACGGTGCCGGTGTAGCCGTCGCTGGACTCGGTGGCGGCCACCACCAGATCGGGCTCGGCCCGGCGGATGGCGGCGGCCAGCACCTTGGCCGTGTCGAGGGCGCCGGCGCCCGACAGGGCCCCGTCGGAGACGAGGATGGCCTTGGCGGCCCCCATGGCCAGCGCGGTGCGCAGCCCGGACGTCTCGTTGTTGGGTGCCATCGACACGAGGGTGACCTCGCCGCCCCCCGCCGCGTCGGCAAGCTGAAGGGCCATCTCGACGCCGTAGCTGTCGGACTCGTCGAGGATCAGCTTGCCGCTGCGATCGAGGGTGTTGTCCGCCTCGAGCTTCCCGGGCTCGGCGGGGTCCGGGATCTGCTTCACGCACACGACCACGTTCATGCCGGCCATGCTGCCCGTCCACTTGGGAGCCAGCCAAATCGCAGCCCGTGCAAGTGACCGCGCGGTAACCCACTCGGGGGCGACGGTCGGATAGGTTGCCGGCCGCTGTGAAGGTGCTGCTCCTCGTCAACTCGAACGCGTCGTCGGTGACGCCGCGCAGCCGGGTCGTCATCGGCAAGGCTC
The DNA here is from genome assembly GCA_036506715.1 of Acidimicrobiales bacterium. Classification (GTDB taxonomy): domain Bacteria; phylum Actinomycetota; class Acidimicrobiia; order Acidimicrobiales; family VFJN01; genus ZC4RG19. The sequence continues at coordinate 14,567 of DASXRH010000466.1, read as the reverse complement.
TGGCCGCCGACCACGACGTGACCCTGGCCGAGACCAGCCGGCGGGGCCACGCCACCCGCCTGGCCCAGGGCGCCGCCGCGTCGGGGACCGACGTGGTGGCGGTGCTCGGGGGCGACGGCACGCTCAACGAGGCGGCCAACGGCCTGGCCGGCACGGGCACCGCCCTGGCGGCCCTGCCCGGCGGGTCGACCAACGTGTTCGCCCGCACCATCGGCCTTCCCAACGACCCCATCGAGGCCACCGGCGTGCTGCTCGACGCCCTGGCCCGGCGGTCGATCGAGCGGGTGGGCCTGGGCTCGGTCAACGGCCGCTACTTCCTGTTCCACACCGGCATCGGCTTCGACGCCGCTGTCGTCGAGCAGGTCGAGCGGCGCAGCGGGCTCAAGCGCTACGCGGGCCACCCGCTGTTCGTCTACGCCGGGTTCGACACCTGGATCCGCCACTACGACCGCAGCCGGCCCCGCTTCGCCGTCCACCACGCCGACGGCACGGTGATCGACGACGCCTACCTGACCATCGTGCTCAACACCAACCCCTACACCTACCTGGGCAACCGGCCGCTGAACCTGGCGCCCGAGGCCACGCTGGAGCGGGGTCTCGCGGCCGTGACGGTGCGCACGATGGGGTTCGCCCGGTTCCTGCGCATCATCGGCTCGGCGCTGGGCAGCGGGCGCGCGCTGCGCCGCAGCCGCTGGGTCGACCGTCGCACCGACCTGGCGGCGCTGACGGTGCGGGCCTACGGGCCGGTGCCCTACCAGGTCGACGGCGACCACCTGGGCGACGCCGAGGTGCTCGAGTTCCGCCACGAGCCCGCGGCGCTCGACCTCGTCTTCCCCTAGCGGGCGATGCCGGGTGCGGTCCCGCGAACTGATGCGGGACACGACCCCTAGCGGCGGCGGCCGAGGGCGGCCAGGGCCACGTCCGGCACGTTGGTGACGATGGCGTCGACGCCCACGTCGGCCAGCCAGCGGATGCGGTCGGGGTCGTCGCACGTCCAGCAGTTCACCGCCACCTCCTCGGCGTGGGCCGACTTGACCAGCTCGGGGGTGACGAAGGCGTGGTGGGGGTGGATCGCCTGGTGGCCGTGGTCGACCACCTCGGCCACCAGAGTGGCCACCGGGTCGGGGGCGCCGGGCGGCGCGCCGTTGGCGGGGCCGACGACCAGCCAGCCGGTGACGAGGTCGGGCGCCAGCTCGCGCACCCGGTCGACCGAGGGCAGGTGGAAGCACGAGACCACGAGACGGGCCTGCTCGGCGGCCGGCCGGGCCACCAGCTCGGCCACCACGGCGTCGACGTGGCCGAGGGTGGGATCGAAGTCGACGTCGTCGGGCCAGTTCTTGATCTCGACGTTGACCAGGGCCATGCCGGCGCAGGCGTCGAGGGCGGCCCCGATCTCGGCGGTGCCCGGGGGCAGGTCGTCCCCGCGGACCTCCACGACGGCCCGGCCGTCGGGCAGGTGGGCGTCGTGGACGACCGCCAGCCGGCCGTCGGCGGTGCGCCGGACGTCCAGCTCGACGCCGTCGGCCCCGAGGTCGACGGCGGCCCGGAACGCGGCCACCGTGTTCTCCGGGGCGACCCGGGGCGCACCCCGGTGACCGATCACGAGTGTCACGAAGTTGTCCTTTCGATGCGGAAAAAAGTCCTTGCCCATCACGATGCGTGCCGTTATCCTCGATCCGTCGCAGCCACACGCTCTCCGTCACTGATCGCGGTGGCATGTGAAACTCGTCACAAACCGGTGACCCGAATCCGCCGTGGAGGTCCCGTGGCCCTGACGCAGAGCCGCAGTCTGTCCCTGACCATCCAGCCCGACGACTGGCGCGAGTTCAGCGCCTGTCGAGACACCGATCCTGATCTGTTCTTCCCGGTCGGCACCACCGGCCCGGCCATCGAGCAGATCGAGAACGCCAAGGCCGTCTGCCGCACGTGCGACGTCCAGACCAACTGCCTCGAGTACGCCCTGACCTCCAACCAGGACAGCGGCATCTGGGGAGGCACCTCCGAGGAAGAGCGCCGGGTGCTGCGCCGCCAGTGGGTGGCCCGCAACCGCCGTTCCGCCTGAGCCAGAGCCAGCCGCAAGACGCTGGGGAGCGTCATCCGCTAGAGCGTTGCCGCTGGGGAGCGGGCACGACCGGCGCCGACCCCCGAGCAGCCGGCCCTCCGCCACCGATCTCACTGTGGCTTCGGCCTCGCCACCTCGGCGAGGCCGTCGTCGCGCTCGTCGTCGATGGGCACCTGCAGGGTGACCTCGGTGCCCGGCCGCTCGCCCTCGCCCGCCCCCTGGCGTAGCGCGATCTCGCCGGCCAGGTCGCTGGTGACGAGCGTGCGCACGATCGACAGGCCCAGCCCCGGCACCGAGTCGAGGTCGAAGTCGGGGGGCAGGCCCACGCCGTCGTCGGTGACCCACAGCCGTAGCGACCGGCCGTTGCGCTCGATGGCCACCCGTACCCGGCCCGGCACGCCCGTAAGGTCGACCTCGGGCGGGTAGGCGTGGTCGACGGCGTTCTGCAGCAGCTCGTTGAGCACCACCGCCAGCGGGGTGGCCACCCCGGCCGGCAGCACCCCGCCGTCGCCGTCGACGTCGAAGCGGATGGGGTGTTCGGAGGTGATCATGTCGGCCACCATGCTGACGATCGGCCGGACGATGTCGACGAAGGGGACGTCGTCGCCGGCCTCGCGCGACAGGATCTCGTGGACCAGCGCGATCGAGCGGATACGGCGCACCGACTCCTCGATGGCGGTGCGGGCCTCGCGGCTGGCCAGCCGCCGGCCCTGGAGGCGCAGCAGCGACGAGATCGTCTGCAGGTTGTTCTTCACCCGGTGATGGATCTCGCGGATGGTGGCGTCCTTGGACAGCAGCAGCAGGTCGCGGCGGCGGAGCTCGGAGATGTCCCGCAGCAGCACCACCGCCCCGGTCACCGCCCCGTGGTCGAGCAGCGGGATGCCCCGCATGAGCACGGTGATGTCGATGCCCCGCGGCAGCTCCTCGGTGACCGGCACCCCCATGGCGAAGGCGGTCGACACGACCTGCTCCTCGAGACCCAGCTCGGAGAAGCGCAGGCCCTCGGCGTTGGCGTGGACGCCCAAACGGTGCAGGGTCGACACCGCGTTGGGCGACGTGTACTCGACCCGGCCCGAGGCGTCGATGACGATGACGCCGTCGCCCACCCGGGGCGCGTCCTCGGTCTCGGCGTCGTCGGCGTCGAAGGGGAAGTCGCCGCTCGCGATCATGCGGGCGAACCGGTTGAACACGTCGACGTAGGTGCGCTCCAGCTCGCCGGGCTGGCGGCCGAACGAGGGCGCCGACTCGCGGGTGAGCACCCCGATGACCTTGCCGTGGTAGCGGATGGGGATGCAGAGCACCCGCACCCGCTCCTTGAGCGGCGAGATCGTCATCTCGCCCTCGATGATCTCGCCCAGCCGGTAGGCCCGCGCCACCAGCGGCCGGTCCTCCTCCTCCAGCACGGTGCCCACCCAGTCGGCCCGGTACACCGTCTGGGCGGTGGTGGGCCGCACCTGGCCCAGCACCACGAACCGGTTGCCGCCGGTGTCGCGGGGCTCGCCGACCACCCCGAACAGCAACAGGTCGGCGAAGCAGAAGTCGGCCAGCAGCCCCCAGCTCGCGGCCAGCCGCTGGAGGTGCGCGACCGACTTGCTGTCGAGCCGGGTGAAGAAGCGGGCGAGCTCCGCGAGGCTGGCCATCGGGACGATTCTGTCAGCGCCGGACGGTGGGTCCGCCCATCGGGCCCGGGGTCACCGCCAGAGCGAGGCCCCCAGCTCCAGCAGGCCGCCCAGATCGGTGATGTCGTGGTCGGCGTAGGGGACGGCGGCGAGCACGGTGGCCTCCTCGGCCAGCTCGGCCCGCTGGTCGGCCTCGCGGGTCGCCACCACCTGGAAGTTGAGGAAGCTCTCGCCCACCTCGGCCAGGACCCGGGCCAGCTGGGTGGGGTCGCCCACGTCGTCGTCGACCTTGGCCACGGCCGCGGCCAGCGGCTCGGCGTCGGTGCACAGCCGCTGGGCCGACCAGGTGGCGCCCCGGTCGCCGAACCAGTCGGGCAGCACCTTGTTCAGCACCACCGCCCCGAGGGGGAACTTGCGGTCCCGCAGGGCGTCGATGAAGAACTCGGCCTCGCGGACCGGCGCCGCCTCCAGCGTCGACACCACGACGAACGTGGTGCGCTTGTCGGACAGCGTGCGGGTGACCGCCCGGGCCCGGTCGACGAAGCCGTCGTACATGGTCTGGAACAGCAGGAAGAACTCGGCGATGTCCTGGAGGAACTGCGAGCCCAGGATGCGGTCGGCCACCGTGTAGAAGGGCTTGGAGGCCATCGTGAACACCCGGCTGCGGGCGGGCACGGTCAGCCACCGCAGCAGCCGGCTGGAGAAGAAGTCGGCCATGCGGTCGGGCGCCTCGAGGAAGTCGATGGCGTTGCGGGTGGGCGGCGTGTCCACCACGATCAGGTCGTAGCGGCCGGAGGCGTGGATCTCGTAGAGCCGCTCCATCGCGATGTAGTCGTGGCTCTGGACGAACCGCCCCGTGATGTTCTCGTAGAGCGGGTTGGCCAGGATGGCGTCGCGGGTGCGGGCGTCGGGGGCGTGGCTGCGCACCAGCTCGTCCCACGACTGCTTGGTGTCGAGCATGGCCGCCCACAGCTCGCCCCGGGGCTCGATCCCGGCCTCGGCGAACAGGGCCGGCGGCACCTGGGTCTCGACGTTGCCGAACCGCTCGAGCCCGAGGGCGTTGGCCAGCCGCCGGGCGGGGTCGACGGTGATGACCAGCACCTTGCCCCCGAGGTGGGCGGCGGCCATCGCGGCGGCCGACGCCGACGTGGTGGTCTTGCCCACCCCGCCGGACCCGCAGCAGATCACGATCTCCTTGGCCGCCAGCAGCGGCTCGAGCGACGAGGCCGGGGGGGCGGACGGCGAGTGGCGGGCGGCGGCCATCGGTGTATCAGTACCCCAGCTCGGCCGACAGAGCCTCGGCGATCTGGCCCGTGGCCCGCACGCCGTGGGTGCGCTGGAACAGCTCGGGCACGTACAGCAGCTCGGTCCCGGCCGGGAGCCCGGTGCGCAGCTCGCCCAGGTGCTCGGCCCGGGTGCGGCGCATCTTGACCGCCAGATCGGCGCCGTCGAGCACGGGTTCGACCGGCCCCCCGACCGCGTCGACCAGGGCGGCGACGGCCGCGGGCTCGCGCAGCGCCCGGAACACCTCCTCCTCGCCCCGGGTGAAAAGCTCCGGCAGCACCCGGTTGACGACCACGGCGGCGAGGTCGACGGGGGTCTCGGTGCCAAGCCGGCCGGCCAGCTCGAGGGTCTCGTTGACGGGCATCTCCTCGGGCGTCGACACGATGACCACGCCGGTGGTGGCGGCGTCGGACAGGATGTCCTGCATCCAGCCGGTCTGGTCGCGGACCTTGCCCACGTGGACCAGGTCGCCGATCGCCTGGGGGGCGGCCAGCTGGCCGACGATGTGGCCCGAGGCCGGGGCGTCCACCACCACCAGGTCGTAGTGGCGCTCGCGCACCTCGTAGCAGAGCTTGCCCACCACCAGGATCTCCTTGACCCCGGGGGCGGCGTTGGCCACGAAGTCGAACGTGCGGGCCAGCGGCCCCAGCCGGGACAGCAGCGGCAACTTGAGCTGGAGCTTGAGGTACTCGCGCAGCGAGGCCTCGGTGTCCATCGACATCGCCCACAAGCCGGGGGCGATCTCGCGCGCCTCGAACTCGGTCGGCGACGTCTCGAACGCGGCGGCCAGGTTGCCCTTGGCGTCGACCTCGCACAGCAGGGTGCGCTTGCCCCGGGACGCCGCCAGCTGCCCGAGGGCGGCGGCGATCGTCGTCTTGCCGACACCGCCCTTGCCGGTGACGAACAGCAGCCGGCGGTCCAGCAGGTCGGTGGGCATGGGTGCGCCGGGGGGGATCAGCCGCCGAAGCCGATGCGCCGCCCCACCTCGCTGGACCCGATCTCGACGTAGGCCACCTTGTCGACCGGCACCCCGTACTGCCGGCCGCGGCGGTCGGTCAGCCAGAGCGTGCCGCCGGCCGTGAAGGCCGCGTCGACGTGCTCGCGCACGTCGTCGCTGTCGGTGTCGTCGGCCAGCAGGACCTCGAGCTCCTTCGGCGAGTTCTTCACCCCGATGCGGACGTCCACGTCTTCCTCCTGTGTCGGGCGGCCGTCATCGTAGGGGGCGGTCTCCCCCGTCACTCACACGGTCGACCTCCTCGGCCCAGAGCGGGTGGTGGTCGGCGGCCCACCGCCGCGACACCCGGCCGGTGACCATCCCACGCAGCGACCAGCGGTCGTTGAGGGCGAAGCTGATGTGGCCGACGATGACCAGCCAGGTGGCGATGGCGGTCCAGTCGTGGACGAAGGTCGCCCCCGTGCGGTACTGCACCGGGAACGGTTCGAACCAGCGCATGATCGAGCCCGAGGCCATCATCACGGGGATCATCCCGGCCACGAACGCGGCGTTGGCCTTCTGCCCCGCGTTGAACTTGCCGACCTGGTCGCCGGCGTCGCGGCCCCGCGACCGCAACCATCGGCGGTCGGCCCGGGTCCAGCGGGCCAGCCGGCGGACGTCGGCCCGCACGCTGGCCCGCCACGAGCCCAGGTAGGCGAGCACGATCGGCACGGGCATCGACAGCCCGGCCACGACGTGGACGTTCTTGACCAGCACCCGCCGGCCCACCAGGGCGGTGAGGGGGCCGACGTAGAGGATCAGGCCGGTCAGCGCGCAGGTGAGGATGGCGGCGGCGGTCGCCCAGTGCAGCGCCCGCACCGGCACCGTGAAGCGGACGATGGGCGGGGCGTCGGCCGGCCGCCGGGTGGTGGCGGTGGCGGTCACGACGTCGGCGCGTCGTCGCGCCCGTTGGACCGGCCCACCCAGCCGTCGACGTCGTAGCCGAGCAGCTCCCAGTAGCCCTTCTTCAGCTTGTCGGTGACCTCGATGCGCTCGAGCCACTTGAGCGACTTGTAGCCGTACATGGGTCCGACGTAGAGCCGGACCGGACCGCCGTGCTCGCGGCTGACGCGGTCGCCGATCATCTCGTAGGCGGCGATGACGTCGTCGCGCCGGGCCTGGTCGAGGCTGAGGCTCTCGGTGTAGGTGCCGTCGAAGGAGTAGAGGCGCAGGTGCGTCGCGCCCGGGGCCACGCCCGCCTCGTCGAGCAGGTCGGACAGCAGCACGCCCTTCCAGTGGACGTCGGGCACCCGCCAGCCGGTCACGCACTGGAAGTCGAGCTTCAGCTCGGTGGGCGGCCGGGCCAGCAGGTCGTCGAAGCTGAGCGAGAGGGGCCGCTCGACCATGCCGTCGACGGTCAGCTTGTAGTCGGCCGTGCTGCGGCTGGGCATGCTCGCGGTGACCGAATAGATGCGGAAGTGCCCCCCGGTGGGGACGAACGACGTCAGCCCGGTGGGGTCGTTCTGGGTGACAGGCCGCAGGGCGCGCTCGATGCCACTCTGGACCTTGTCGCCGAAGGCGATGCCGGCCGCGCCCAGGCCCAGCATGCCGAGCACGATGCGGCGGCCGATGGGCGAGCCGGCGCCGTCGGGGTGGGACGGCGCTGGGTCGGACGGCTCGTCGTGCGATCCCGACGCCTCGTCCGTGGCCGGATCGTCGATTGCCACGACCGCAGGCTACGCCGGGTCGGGACGGGAGCGGCCACCGCTCCCCGATGTTCCGCGCATCGCAACCTCGGCCCCGGGATGCCCACCGTCAGCCCAGGTGGCGGCGCAGGCGGGCCAGGCGGTCGTCCCAGCGCCGGCCGGTGGCGGCCGCCCACGCGGCGAGGTCGTCGAGGGGCTCCGCGCGGGCCGTGAACCGGGTCTCGCGCCCGGCCCGCTCGGCCGCCACCAGCCCCGCGTCCCGCAGCAGGCCGAGGTGCTTGGCCACCGCCTGGCGGGTGACGGGCAGGCCGTCGGCCAGGGCGGTGGCGGTCACCGGGCCGCGCTCGGCCACCGCCCGCAGCACCCGGCGGCGGGTGGGGTCCGCCAGCGCCGCGAACAGGGCGTCGGGCGGTTCGCCGCTAGACGGCGACAGCACCGGCACGGGCGGCCACGAACAGCAGCTCGAGCCCGAGGAGGCGGTGGCTCCACTGCCTCACCAGGGCCGCCGTGGCCCGGGCGCCGGCCTGGGCCCGGACGGCCGGGGGCCGGGCCGGCAGCGACTCGGTGACCACCACCCGGGTGCCCCCGCCGGCCAGGGGCGCGAGCACGACCGACACGGTGGAGGCGGCGCCCTCGTCGCCGGGGTGCCACCACGTCCAGGTCAGGCGGCGGCCGGGATCGGCGGCGCCGCCGACGTCGACCTCGTCGACCCGCACCCGGCGGGCGGCGGCGTCGGGGTCGTCGAGCCACAGGGCCCGCTCACCGGGGTCGGCGACGGCCCGCCACACCTCGTCGACGTCGGACTCGAGATCCACGCTCCGGGTCACCTGCTCGTCGGGCATACGCGCAACTCTACAGTTGCGATTGGTCGCCCGCACCCGTAGGCTCCGGACGCAACCGAACGGTTGCACGAAGGAGGACCCACACCGTGCTCATCCCCACCGTCATCGAGTCCACCAATCGGGGCGAACGGGCCTACGACATCTACTCCCGGCTGCTGCGGGAGCGCATCGTCTTCCTGGGCACGGCCCTCGACGAGTCGGTGGCCAACCTGCTCATCGCCCAGCTGCTCCACCTCGAGGGCGAGGACATGGACCGGCCCGTCAACCTCTACATCAACTCTCCCGGCGGCGACATGACCGCCCTGTTCGCCGTGTACGACGCCATGCAGTTCCTCGGCCCGCCCGTGCACACGGTGTGCGTGGGCCAGGCGTGCTCGGCCGCCGCCGTGCTGCTGGCCGCCGGGGCCGAGGGCCACCGCTCGGCGCTACCCAACGCCCGGGTCCTCATCCACCAGCCCCACGGCGGCGCCCAGGGCCAGTCGTCCGACATGGAGATCGCCGTGTGGGAGATGGTCACCTTGCGCGAGCGCATGGTCGACATCCTCACCGAGCGCACCGGCCAGCTCCGGTCCCGCATCGAGGCCGACATCGACCGCGACTACATCCTGCGGGGCGAGGAGGCCGTGGGCTACGGGCTGGTCGACGAGATCATCACCCACCGCCGCCCGCGCCCGGTGCCCGGGTTCGGTCGGCCCGACCAGCCGGACGAGGTCGTCGCCGCCAGCGGCTGACCCGCCCGGCGCCGGGCGCCGGCCCGGGGTCGCCGCCGTCCACGGGGGCGGCCCGGGGCACGGGCACGTCGGTCTCGGACCACACCGGGTCGTCGCCGTCGGGGGCTCGGGGCACCGACGCCGGCACGACCGTGCCCCGGCTGGTCTCCACCACCAGCGTCCCCCACGGCGCCAGCCGGCCCACGGCGGTGCCGGTGGCCCGGCCGCCCGACTCGTCCAGGCCACTGCCGTCCAGGGCGACGAACACCACGACCGGCGCCGCCCCGGCGGGGGCCGCCGGGTCGTACAGCGCCACGTGGACGTCGCGGTCGGCGAAGGTGTTGCCCCTGGCCATCGACCACAGCAGCGTGGCCCGGCCGGCGCCGCCCCGGCGGTGGCGGTTGGGCACCGACCACCACAGGATCTTGACCCGGGCCCGCTCGGCGCCGACGCGCCCCGCCAGCCAGCCCGACGCGAACTCCCGCTGCTCGTCGCCCCATTGCTCGGGGGTCACCACGGCGCCCTCACCGGGCCGAGGCTATTGCCACCGGCTTGCGGTGCGGGCGGCGCCCGCCGCCAGACTGGCCGCCATGGACCCCACCCTGCGGATCGCCGGCGACGGCCTCACCCTGGCCGCCGACGCCTACGGCCCGGCCGACGGCCCGCCCGTGCTGCTGTTCCACGGCGGCGGCCAGACCCGCCATGCCTGGGGCGGCACGGCCAGGCTGCTGGGCGAGCTGGGGTGGCGGGCCCTCACCATCGACCTGCGGGGTCACGGCGACAGCGACTGGGCGCCCGACGGTCGCTACGGCCTCGACGGCTTCGCCGGCGACGTGCGGGCCCTGGCCCTGGCCCAGCCGACCCCGCCGGCGCTGGTCGGGGCCTCGCTCGGCGGGCTGAGCTCGCTGGTGGCCATCGCCGACGCCCCCGACGGGGCCGAGGTGGCCCGGGCGCTGATCCTGGTGGACGTGGCCCCCCGGCTCGAGCCCGCGGGCATCGAGCACATCGCCGAGTTCATGCTCGGCCACCTCGACGGGTTCGCCGACCTCGACGAGGTGGCCGACGCCGTCGCCGCCTTCAACCCCCACCGGCCCCGGCCCTCCGACCTCTCGGGGCTGCGCAAGAACGTGCGCCTGCGGGAGGACGGCCGCTGGTACTGGCACTGGGACCCGGCGTTCCTGAGCGGCGGCACCGACGAGCCCCGGTCCTACACCAACGAGGCCCTGCTGGAGGCGGCCGCCCGCTCGCTGCGGCTGCCCACCCTGCTGGTGCGGGGCCGCCAGAGCGACGTGCTGTCCGAGGAGGGGGCCCGGCACCTGCTGGGCCTGGTCCCCCACGCCCGCTACGTCGACGTCGGCGGGGCCGGCCACATGGTGGCCGGCGACCGCAACGACGCGTTCAACGACGCCGTGGTCGCCTTCCTGCGCGAGGAGGTGCCCGCCTGACCGGCGTCAGCCGGCGCAGGCGTCGGGCACCCCGTCGCCGTCGGCGTCGAGGGTGGCGAAGGCCACCAGCCCCGCCGCCACCGACCGGGTCGAGCCCAGCAGGAACGGGACGTCGAGCGTGGCCGCGGTGTCGGACGCCTGGTGGTAGTTGGGGTTGCGGAAGTTGGCGGTGTCGGTGGCCAGCAGCGCCGGGAAGCCCCGGGCCCAGAACGGGGCGTGGTCGGACCGCAGCACGTCGCCCAGCGTGGCCGGGTCGACCACCGCCGCCGGCGCGAAGTGCGACGGGGTGTAGGCCAGGCTGGCCGCCCCGAACACCTCGGCCAGCCGGGCCGACGCCGGGTTGGCCACCACCGCCAGGAAGTCCTGGTTGGTGCCGATGAACGGGTCGGGCGCGGTGCGGGTGAAGCCGATCATCTCCAGCGACACCATGCCCACCACGTCGGTGCCGCGGTCCTGCAGGTCCTGGGCCATGACCCCGCTGCCCACCAGGCCGCTCTCCTCGAACGCGAACCCGGCGAAGCGCACGGTGATCGGCAGGGGCACGTCGGCCAGCACGCGCGCCAGCTCGAGCATGCCGGCGGTGCCGCTGGCGTTGTCGTCGGCTCCCGGCGACCCCGGCACGCTGTCGTAGTGGCCGCCCACCACGAACACCTTGCCGGGGCAGGCGGTGCCCGGCTTGGTCACGTACACGTTCGGCATCGTGATGCCGCCCAGGGCCACCGGCTGGTGCTGGACCGCATACCCCTCGGCCGCCAGCCTGGCGTCGAGGTAGGCCACCGCCTGCTGGGCCGCCGCGGTGGCGCCGGTGCGGGGACCGGCCGCGGTCAGGGCGTCGACGTGGCCCTTCAGCACGAACGGGTCGACGCCGGCCACGACCGCGTCGACGTCGACAGGCAGGCCACCCACGTCCACGCCGGCCAGCTCCTCGGGGGTGAGCACGGCGTCGACCAGCGGGCCCGACAGGGTGGCGAACCGCACCGCCGCCGGCTGGCAGGCCGCGGCCACCAGCGCGGCGGCGAGCGCCATGCCCAGCGCGGCGCGCGTCCTCCTCGTCCTCCGCATGGCACCCCTCCCGGCCGCCGGATCCGTCGGGCTGGAGGGTAACGGCCAGGCCTCAGCCGATGCGCAGCTCGCTGTGGTAGACCCGCTTGGGGGCCAGCTCGACGTCGACCCGCTCGGCGACGTGGGCGAACACGCCGGCCGCCTCGCCGTCGGGGTCGACCGCCATGATCGGTCGCCCGGCGTCGCCGCCCTCGCGCAGCTCGGGGACCAGCGGCACCTGCCCCAGGAGCGGCACACCCAGCCGGGTGGCCAGCTCGTCGCCGCCACCGGCGCCGAACAGCTCGTAGCGCTTGCCGTCGTCGCCGGTGAACCACGACATGTTCTCGATGACGCCCTTGACCTCGAGGTTGACCTTCTGCGCCATGAACGCCGCCCGCTGCGCCACCCGCTGGGCGGCCGGCTGCGGGGTGGTCACCACGTAGACCTCGGCCCGGGGCAGGAACTGGGCGAGGCTGAGCGAGATGTCGCCGGTGCCCGGGGGCAGGTCGATGACGAGGAAGTCGGGGTCGTCCCAGAACACGTCGGTGAGGAACTGCTCGAGCGCCTTGTGGAGCATCGGCCCCCGCCAGATGACCGGCTGGTCCTCGGCGGCGAAGAAGCCCATCGAAATGCAGCGCACGCCGTAGGCCTCGGGCGGCACCAGCATCTGGTCGATGACCACCGGGGCGTGCTGCACACCCAGCATGCGGGGGATCGAGAACCCCCACACGTCGGCGTCGACCACGGCCACGTCGCGGCCCCGGGCGGCCAGGGCCACCGCCAGGTTGGTGGTGACCGACGACTTGCCCACCCCGCCCTTGCCCGAGGCCACCAGCAGCACCCGGGTCTTGCTGCCCGGGTCGGCGAAGGGGATCGCCCGGCCCTCGGCGTGGCCGTGGGCGGGCTGGCTGCCGGCGGTGGCGCCGGGGTCGCCGTGGAGCTTGGTGCGCAGCTCGGCCCGCTCCTCGTCGGTCATGACCGTGAAGTCGAGGTCGACGGCGTCGACGCCGTCGAGGGCGGTGACCGCCCCGTCGACCCGGCTCTGGATCTCGTTGCGCAGCGGGCAGCCGGCCACGGTGAGCGCCACCGTCAGCCCCACCCGGGCGCCGGCGACGTCGATGCGGCGCACCATGCCGAGCTCGACGATGCTGCGGTGCAGCTCGGGGTCCTGTACGGGACGCAGCGCGTCGAGGACCTGGGCTTCGGAGACGGACATGTCCCTCCCGGGGAGGCTGCTCAGGGGATTAGCACTACGCAGATAGGTAGAATACCGGTCGTGGACCGGCCGCCCCTCTCCCCGACCGATTTCGCCTCGGCCGTGACGGCCATCACCTCGGCCTTCGGCGACCCCACCCGCCGCGAGATCTACCTGTACGTCCACGCCAGCGACGGCGGCGCCACCGCCGGCGACGTGGCCGAGACGTTCGACCTCCACCCCAACGTGGCGCGCCACCACCTCGACAAGCTGGTGGCCGGGGCCTACGTCGAGGTCACCGTGGCCCGCCCCGCCGGGGGCGGCGCCGGCCGGCCCTCCAAGCGCTACCGGGTCGTGACCCCCGAGATCGCGCTCGACCTGCCGCTGCGCCACGACGACGTGCTGGTCGAGCTGCTGGGCCGGGCGCTGGCCGAGCTCGGCCACGAGCGGGCCGAGCGCCTGGCCGAGGATGTCGGCGTCGACTACGGCCGCGCCATGGCCGCCCCCATGTCGCCCGGGTCCGACCGCCACCGGTCGTTCCAGGCGGCCCTGCACGCGGTGGCCGACGCCCTCACCGCCCACGGCTTCGCCGCCCATGCCGAGCGCTTCGGCGACGAGCTGCGCATCGTCAGCGAGCACTGCCCGTTCGGCGGCGCCCCCATCGAGCACCCCGTGATCTGCGCCGTCGACCGGGGCATGGTGCGGGGCATGCTCGAGGCCCTCTACGGCCAGGACCTCCTGACCGAGACCGCGCTGTCGCTGCCGACCGGCGGCGAGCGGTGCGTCACCTCGGTCCAGGGCAACTGAGCCGCCGGCCGTGGCCGCGGCCCGGGCCTACCTCGACCACGCCTCGACCTCGCCCCTGCGCCCCGAGGGCCGGGATGCGCTCGTGGCCTGGCTCGACACCACGGGCGACCCCGGCCGCATCCACGCCGAGGGGCTGACCACCCGGGTGGCGGTGGAGCAGGCCCGGGCCGCGGTCGCCGACCTGGTGGGCGCACGGCCCCGGGAGGTCGTGTTCACCAGCGGCGCCACCGAGGCCATCGCCGCCGCGTGCTGGGGGGCGTCCCAGCGGGGCGCCCACCAGGTCACGCCGGCCATCGAGCACTCGGCGGTGCGCCATGCCGCCGCCCGCCACGGCGCGGTGACCGTGGTGGGGGTCGACGGCCGGGGGCGGGTGGCGGTCGACGACCTGCTGGCCGCCGTGCGCGACGACACCGGCCTCGTCCACCTCCAATGGGGCAACCACGAGGTCGGCACCACCCAGCCGGTGGCCGAGGCGGTGGCCGCCTGCCGGGCCCGGGGCGTGCTCGTCCACGTCGACGCCGCCCAGGCCGTGGGCCGGGTGCCGGTCGCCTTCCGCGACCTGGGCGCCGACCTGCTGTCCGTGAGCGCCCACAAGCTGGGCGGCCCGCCCGGGGTGGGGGCGCTGGTGGTCCGCCAGGGACTGCGGCTGGCGCCGCTGCTGGTGGGGGGCGACCAGGAGCGGGCCCGCCGGGCCGGGCTGGAGAACGTGCCCGCCATCGCCGGCTTCGGCGCCGTCAGCGCGGCCCTGGCGGCGGGCGGCGGCGCCCGGCTGGCCGCCGAGGCCGCCGAGCAGCGGCGCCTGACCGACCGCATCCTCGCCGCCGTGACCGGCGACCCCGGCCTGGCCGGCCTGACCGTCTACGGCGACCCCGCGGGCCGGCTTCCCCACATCGTGTGCCTGGGCGTCGCCGGCATCGAGCCC
>DASXRH010000465.1:0-9674 GCA_036506715.1 Acidimicrobiales bacterium | reverse complement strand
CGCCGACCCCGTCCGGGAGAACAGCAGCCGGGGCGGCGCCGCGAACGTGATGACCGCTTCGGTGGCCGTGACCGGGAGGTTCTTCCCGGTCCGCACCAGCCAGGGGACGCCGGCCCAGCGCCACGACTCGATCTCGAGCTGCAGCGCCACGAACGTCTCGACGTCGCTGCCGCCCTCGACCCCGGGCTCGTCGAGGTAGCCCCGGTACTGGCCCCGCACCACCTTGGCGGGGTCGATGTGGTGGGTCTGCCGCCACAGCCGGATCTTCTCGTCGGACAGGGCGTCCTCGTCGGCCGACACCGGGGGCTCCATGGCCAGCAGCGCCACCACCTGGAGCAGGTGGTTCTGGAACACGTCCCGCAGCGCCCCGACCGACTCGTAGAACCGGCCCCGGCCATCGACGCCGAAGGACTCGGCCATCGTGATCTGGACGCTGGAGATGTAGTTGCGGTTCCACAGCGGTTCGAGCATCGAGTTGGCGAACCGGAAGACCAGCAGGTCCTCGACCGATTCCTTGCCGAGGAAGTGGTCGATGCGGAAGATCGCCTCCTCGGGGAAGACCTTGTGCAGCACCTCGTTGAGCTCGGCGGCCGACGCCTGGTCGCGGCCGAACGGCTTCTCGACGACCACCCGCGAGCCGGGCCGGGCCAGACCGACCCGGTCGAGGCCCTGGACCACGTCGTCGAACATCGACGGCGGGATCGCCAGGTAGTACAGCGGGCGCTCGACGCCCTCGAGCTTGGCGGCCAGCATCTCGAACGTCGACGCCTCCCGGTAGTCGCCGCTGACGTAGCTGAGGTGCTCGGCCAGCGACTTCCAGGGCGCGTCCTCGACCTCGTCGCAGGCGGCCTCGATCGCCTCGCGGCACCGCCGGCGCAGGTCGTCGTCGTCCCAAGGTGACGAGGCCACCCCGATGATGGGCACGCCGCCCCGCTCGGGGTCGCGCTCCATCTCGTAGACGGCCGGGTAGATCTTCTTGCGGGCCAGGTCGCCGGTGGCGCCGAACAGCACCAGGGCGTCGCTGCGGGGCCGGGTGCTCATCGCGCCGACCCCCCGTCGCTGGTGCCGGCGGCGGCTGCCCCGCTGCCCGCCGGGGGCCGGACCGGCTGGTCGCCCTCGTGGCTGGCGGTCTCGGGGAGCACGGCGTGCCCGCCGAACTGGTTGCGGAGGGCGGCGATCGCCTTCATGGCCACCGACTCCTTCTCCTGCGACACGAACCGGGCGAACAGGGCGGCGCTGATGGCCGGGGTGGCCACCCCCCGCTCGATCGCCTCCTGCACGGTCCAGCGGCCCTCGCCCGAGTCCTCGGCGACGCCGGCGATGCCGTGCAGGTCGGGCGTCTGCTGCAGGGCCCGCACCAGCAGGTCGAGCAGCCACGACCGCACGACCGACCCCTGGCGCCAGGCGTCGAGGGCGCCGTCGACGTCGATGCCGAGGCCCGACCGCGTGAGCAGCTCGTAGCCCTCGGCGTAGGCCTGCATCAGCCCGTACTCGATGCCGTTGTGGACCATCTTGGTGAAGTGCCCGGTGCCCACCGGCCCGGCGTGGACGAAGCCGCCGTCGGGCG
Organism: Acidimicrobiales bacterium; assembly: GCA_036506715.1. Lineage (GTDB taxonomy): Bacteria > Actinomycetota > Acidimicrobiia > Acidimicrobiales > VFJN01 > ZC4RG19. The sequence continues at coordinate 8,107 of DASXRH010000465.1, read as the reverse complement.
GCCGCAGGGCATCGAACAGGGGCTGGACGATGGCCACGTGCTCCGGGGCGCCCCCGACCATCAGGCAGTAGCCCTCCTGCAGGCCCCAGACGCCGCCGCTGGTGCCGCAGTCGACGAAGCCGATGCCGGCCGCGGCCAGCTCCTCGCCCCGGCGCACCGAGTCGTGCCAGTTGGAGTTGCCCCCGTCGACGACCACGTCACCCGCGTGCAGCAGGTCGCGGAGCAGGCGCACCGTCTGCTCGGTGGGCTCGCCCGCCGGGATCATGACCCACACGACCCGGGGCGGCTCCAGCCGCTCGACCAGCTCGGCCAGCGACGCCACCTGCGACTGGTCGCTGAAGGCGTCGTAGCCGACGACCTCGTGGCCCTTGTCGGCCAGGCGGGCGGCCATGTTGCCGCCCATCTTGCCCAACCCCACCATGCCGACCATCACGTGGTCACCTCCAGGATCTCGTCGAGGCGGACCCGCCCCGCCCGCCGCTTGCGGTCGGTGAGCGTGAGCAGGTCACCGTCGGCCTGCGCGTGCTTGAGCCCGGAGAACCCGTAGGGGGCGCCGGGGATGGCCACGTCGCCGGGGTCGTCGCCCACCACCTGGACGAAGACGCCGGTGTTGGGCCCGCCCTTGTGGAGCTGGCCGGTCGAGTGCAGGAACCGGGGCCCGAGCCCGAGCGTGGTGGCGACCCGCAGCCGGTCGCGCAGGACCACCCGGACCCGCTCGAGGTCGGCCACCAACGGGCTGCCCGGGTCGACGAAGGCCTGGACGGCGAGGTAGTCGCCCGGCTGGACCTGGTCGAGCAGATCGGGCAGCGGGGTGGGGTCGATGGCCGGCGGCCCCTCCTCCAGGACCTTGGCGGTCGCCGTCTTGGCCGCCGCCACGTCGGGCTGGTCGAAGGGCTGGATGCCGAGCAGGGCGCCGACGAGGGCGGTGGCCAGCTCCCACAGCAGCACCTGGCCGCCCAGCTCGGCGAACCCGCCGGCGTAGGGCAGGATCGCCACCGGATGCCCGGCATCGGCCAGCGCGGCCAGCGCCGCCGGCTCGGTGTCGTCGCCGAGGGCCACGAACACCCGGTCGGTGCCGTAGGCGTCGGGGCCGGCGAGGGGCTCGCCCACCACGGGGACGACGCCGGTGCCGTCCTTGCCGGTCGACTCGGCCAGCAGCTGCTCGAGCCACAGGCCGAATGTGGCCTCGGCCTCCGGGACGACGATGGTGAGCTTGTCCCGCCCGGTGCGCACGCCGGCGGCGATCGTGGCGGCCAGGCGGGCCGCGGGGTTGGCGGGGGCCGCGGACCGCAGCCGGTCGGCCATGGTGGCAGCCGAGCCGAGCAGGCCGGCGGCGTCGGCCCCGGCCAGCAGGGTCGGGACCAGGCCGAACAGCGACAGGGCCGAGTAGCGGCCCCCGATGTCGGGCGGGTTCTCGAAGATGGCGGCGAACCCCCGGTCGGCCGCCAGCGCCGCCAGCTCGCTGCCCGGGTCGGTGATGACGGCGAAGCGGGCCGGGTCGCCGCCCCGCTCCCACGCCCACGCCAGGTGGCTGCGGGTCTCGAGCGTGGAGCCCGACTTGGAGGCGGCCACGGTCAGGGTGGCGGCCGCCGGCAGCTCGACGCCCACCCGGGCGACCGCAGCGGGATCGGTGGTGTCGAGCACCTGCAGCGCCGGGGCGCCGGCGGCGGCCTCGCCACTGCGGGCCACGACCTCGGGGAACAGGCTCGACCCGCCCATGCCGGCCAGGAGCACGTAGTCGACGCCGGCGGCCAGCGGGGCGGTCAGGGAGCTGATGTCATCCAGGCGGGCGGCCATGTCGGGCCCGACCGTGAGCCAGCCCAGGCGGTCGTCGATCTCGGTGGGGTCGTCGCGCCAGAGCGTGTGGTCGGCCGCCCATGTGCGGGCGACGGCGTCGCGGTCGGCGAGCTCGATGAGAGCCGCCGCCGCCGGATCGGCCAGCGGTCCGAGCCGATCGGGGGTGTCGTCGAGGATCACGTCCTCACGTGTTACCAGGCGGCGGCCCGGTCCGCACCGCCAGGGGCGGCACCTGTCGGGTGGATGGCGGGTCTGTGCCACATGTCGCACTACCGTGATCGCGCCCATGGCGACGACCGCCGACGTCAGCCCGACCTCCCCCACCGCCGCCGCCCCCGCGGCGACGGTCGCGACCGCGCCCCGGCGCGGGCTGAGCGACCGGGCGCTGGTGGCCGTCACCGCGCTGGTCACCCTGCCGGTGCTGTGGCTGGGCTACGGCACCGACCTCGACATCGGCGACGTGCTCCACACCGGCGCGCTGATCCGGGCCGGCGACTACGCCCCCTCCCGCAACCCGGGGGTGCCGGTGGTCGAGGCCGTCGTGGCCGCGCTCGACCCGATCGGCGGGCACGTGCTGGTCAACCTGGCCACGGCCGCCGCCCTGGCGGTCACGGTCGTCGGCATCGCCCGGCTGGTGCGGGCGTGGGGGCACGAGAACGGCGACCTGGTGGCGCTGGCGTTCCTGGCCTCACCCATCGCGATCATCGCCGGCACCTCGACCACCGACTTCGTGTGGGCGCTGGCGTTCCTCGTGGCGGGCGCGCTGGCGCAGCTGCGCGACCGGCCCGTGGTGGCCGGCGTGCTGTTCGCGCTGGCCCTGGGCAGCCGGTCGTCGACCGTGCTGGTGCTGGCCGCGTTCCTGGTGGCCGACGGCTGGGACCGGGCCCACCGGCGTCGCTGCGTCGCCGCCCTGGGCGTGGCGCTGGCGCTGGCGGCGCTGCTGTACGTGCCCGCCTGGCTGGCGGCCGACCGCACCACCGCCTTCCTGGCCACCACCGACAACTGGGAGGGGCTGGCCAACAACCTGGGCCGGTCGGCGGTCAAGAACTTCGCGGTGGCCGGCCTGCCCCTGCTGGTGGTGCTGGCGCCGGCGGTGCCGGCGCTGGTGCGGGCGCTCGGGCGGTGGGGGCGGGACCCGCTGGTGCGGTTCGGCGTGCTGGCGCTGGCGGTCAGCGAGGCGCTGTTCCTGCTGGTGCCGTGGAAGCCGGCCCACCTACTGCCCGCCCTGCTGGGCCTGCTGCTGTGGGTGGGGGCCTCGGGCAGGTCCCGGCGCTACCTGTGGGTGCTGGTGGCGGCCATCGCCGTCAACGGCCTCGTCACCTTCCGGCCCTTCACCACCGACACGCCCGACGCCAGCGAGGGCGGCGACTTCGCCCCCGCGCTCACGTTGGGGTGGCTGGCCAACGACATCCGCTGCCGGGCCGACGACATGCACCACCCGCCCCACATCGACTCGGGGTCGTGGGCCTGCACGCTGGAGCCGATGCGGGGCCGGTCCCAGGACCCGGCCGACCTCGGCCGCTGACGTCATCGAACCGGCGCGCGTTCGCTGCGTCTTCCGCAGGATGCGCGCGCCGGTTCGGGTGCTCAGCCGGCCGTGGCGGCGGCGTCGGTGGCGGCGGCCGCCACCTCGTCCAGCACGTCTGCCGTGTGGGCCAGGCCCGGGAACATGACCTCGTAGGCCCCGGGGGCCAGGGCGACGCCCCGGTCGAGCAGCGCGTGGAACAGCTTGGCGTAGCCGGCCTCGTCGGTGGCCCGGGCGTCGTCGTAGTTGGCGGGCAGCGGGTCGCCCAGGTAGAGGCCGACGAGGGTCGAGGCCACCGGCACATGGGCGGTGACGCCGGCGGCGGCGAGCGCGGTGCGCAGGTGGCCGGCCAGCGTCTCGGCCGTGGACCGCAGCCGGTCGTAGGCGGCGGCGTCGAGCAGGTCGAGCACGGCGAGACCCGCCGCGGTGGCCAGCGGGTTCCCCGACAGGGTGCCGGCCTGGTAGACGGGCCCCAGCGGGGCCACGCGGCCCATGACGTCGGCCCTGCCGCCGTAGGCCCCGATGGGCAGCCCGCCGCCGATGACCTTGCCCATGGTGGTGAGGTCGGGGGCGATGCCGAACAGCTCCTGCGCACCTCCCCGCGCCACCCGGAAGCCCGTGATGACCTCGTCGAAGATCAGCAGCGCGCCCACCCGGTCGCACTCGGCCCGCAGCGCCGGCAGGAACCCGGGGTCCGGCGGGACCAGGCCCATGTTGGCGGCGATGGGCTCGACGATGACGCAGGCCGTGCGCTCGTCGAGGGTGGGGACCTGGTTGTAGGGGGCGACGAGGGTGTCGGACACCGCACCCTCGGTCACCCCCGCCGACCCGGGCAGTCCCAGCGCCGCCAGCCCACTGCCGGCCTCGGCCAGCAGCAGGTCGCCGTGGCCGTGGTAGTTGCCGGCGAACTTGACCACCGTCGGCCGGCCGGTGAACCCCCGGGCCACCCGGATGGCCGACATCGTCGCCTCGGTGCCGCTCGACACCAGCCGCACCATCTGGCACGACGGCACCCGGGCGCAGATCTCCTCGGCCAGCACCACCTCGCGCGCCGTCGGCGCGCCGTAGCTGGTGCCGCCGGTCGCGGCCCGCTGCACGGCCTCGACGATGGCCGGGTGAGCGTGCCCGGCGATGATCGCCCCGTACGACTGCACGAGGTCGACGTAGCGCCGGCCCTCGACGTCCCAGACGTGGGCACCCTCGGCCCGGTCCACGAAGTACGGCGTGCCCCCCACCGCCAGGAACGCCCGCACCGGGCTGTTCACTCCGCCGGGGATGACCCGAGAGGCCCGCCGGAACAGCTCGTCGTTGGTGGCCACGACCCCCGAGCCTAGGCCGGGGTGCCCCTACCGGATGCGGTCGATGACGTCGCGGACCGCGTACGTGAGGATCATGTCGGCGCCCGCCCGGCGGATGGCCGTGAGGTGCTCGAACATGACCGCCGGGCCGTCGATCCAGCCCCGCTCGGCGGCGGCCTTGACCATGGCGTACTCGCCCGACACGTGGTAGGCGGCCAGGGGCACGTCGACCTCGGCCCGCACCGTGGCCAGCACGTCCAGGTACGACACGGCCGGCTTGACCATCACCATGTCGGCGCCCTCGGCCAGGTCGGCCCGGATCTCCTCCAGCGCCTCCCGGGCGTTGCGCGGGTCCTGCTGGTAGGCCTTGCGGTCGCCGCCGCCGACGATGGTGACGTCGACCGCCTCGCGGAAGGGGCCGTAGAGCGCGGACGCGTACTTGGCCCCGTAGGCCAGGATAGCGACCTGGTCGAACCCCTCCTCGTCGAGGGCGTCGCGGATGGCCGCCACCTGGCCGTCCATCATGCCGCTGGGCGCCACCACGTCGGCCCCGGCCTCGGCCTGGGCCACGGCCACCTGGGCGTAGAGGTCGATGGTGGCGTCGTTGTCGACCCGGCCCTCGGCGTCGATCACGCCGCAGTGGCCGTGGTCCGTGTACTCGTCGAGGCACAGGTCGGCCATGATCGCCAGGTCGTCGCCCATGTCGCCCCGCAGGTCGCGCAGCGCCACCTGGACGATGCCGTCGGGGTGCCACGCCTGGCTGCCCTCGGCGTCCTTGGTGGCCGGCAGCCCGAAGAGGATGACGGCCGGCACGCCCATGTCGGCCAGCTCGTGCACCTCCTTGCGCAGCGAGTCCCGGGTGTGCTGGAGCACGCCCGGCAGCGACGAGATCTGCTGGGGGGCGTCGGCGTCCTCCCGCACGAACAGCGGGACGATGAGGTCGTCGACCGACACCCGGGTCTCGGCCACCAGCCGGCGCAGGGCGGGCGTGCGGCGCAGCCGGCGCAGCCGGCGCTGGGGAAAGCTCACCCCGCGATGCTACGACGACCCGGGCTCGACGCCATAGACGCGAACGGGGAGGGCGGTGCGCCCTCCCCGTCCGTCGGCGTGTGCTGATCGCCCTGGCGGGGGATCAGCCGTTGATCAGGTCCGACGGCGTCAGGCTGGCCGTCTTGCCCTCCACGTCCTGCGGCTCGCCCTGCAGCACGAAGTGGTTCTTGGCGTCGGGCGAGGTGAACTCGTACTTCATGATCTGGTACGTCTCGCCCAGGTACGGGTCGTCGGAGCCGGTCTTCACGGTGATGTCGGGCAGCAGCACACCGACACCCGACGCGTCGATGTTGTGCAGCGCCTCCATGACCGCCAGGCGGGTCGGCTCCTTGGCGCTCTCCAGCACGTCGACGAGCAGGGCGCCCTGGGTCCAGCCGTACGCGACGATGCCGTTGTCGAGGTCGGCGTCGGGCGCGTACTGCGCGACCTTCTCCCGATACTCCATCATCGCCGGGTTGCTGTCCCAGTCGGGGTTCAGCGGGTCCATCAGGTTGGTGTAGCTGTAGACGCCGTTGGCGGCCGCCCCGGCGATGCCCATGAGGGTCTTCGACGTGCAGGTGGCCGACACCCAGGTGATGGGCGTCCAGTTGGCGGCGGCGGCCTTGGTCAGCGCGTCGGGGCAGGCCAGCAGGGTGCCGCCATTGAAGAAGGCGTCGGCGCCGGTGGCGGCCAGGCTCGTGATCTGGGCGCCCACCTCGGCGGCGCCGGTCGAGTACTTCTCGACCTTGACCACCTCGATGTCGGTGCCCTCGATGGCCTGGCGGAAGCCCTCCTCGTAGGCCTTGCCGAAGTCGTCGTCCTGCACGAGCATCGCCACCTTGGCGTCGGGCTTCTGCTCCTTCAGCACGCCCGCGAACGCCTGGCCCTCGAGCGAGTAGGGCGACAGCGTCGACCCGATGGTCCATGGGAAGTCGGGGTTGCCCCAGGCCGGCGAGCCGGTGGCGGCGAAGATGTTGGGCACGCACAGCTCGCCGAGCGTGTCCCGGATCGCCAGGTTGTTGGCGGTGCCCACCACGCTGAACACGGCGAAGGCGTTCTCGCCGTCGGCGCCGACCAGCTCGTCGATGTTGGCCGACGTCACGGCGGCGTTGTACTGGTCGTCCTTGTCGCTGGTCTCGATGGTGAAGGTCTTGTCGCCGATCTTCACACCGCCGGCGTCGTTGACCATCTGGAAGTACGACTTCCACCCTTTGGCGATCTGCGAGAAGGCCGCGGTCTGGCCCGACTGCGGGAAGCTCGAGACGAGCTTGATCGTGTCGCCCTCGATCGGCGTGGTGGGGTCGCTGACGCAGTTCGCGGTGTCGATGCCCGACTCGGCCGAGGCGGACCCGCCGCCCTCGCCGCCGGTCGACGCGTTGTCGTCGTCGTCCCGCGAACTGCACGCCGCCGCCAACAGCGCCAACGCCATCAGCGCCGCGGTGACGCGTGCCATTCGTGCTCTCAACATGGGGATGGCCTCCTATGGATTGCTGTCGACAGGGGTGGAAAGCGTCGGCGGCCTTCCCTTCGCCGACACGCGCCGCCCGTAGGCGGCCAGCAGGCGGCGCACGCCCCCCACCAGCCCCTCGGGCAGCACGAACACGATGGCGATGAGCGCGGCCCCATAGATGGCGGGCGCGAGGACCTCCTTGCCCTCGATGAGGTCCTGGGTGTTGCGGCGCAGCATCACGAGGATCAGCGCGCCGACGGCGGGCCCGAGGATGGTGGCGGACCCCCCGATCACCATGGCCACCAGGAACTCGATCGAGCGCTGGAAGTAGAGGATCGGGTTGGTGCCGTCGGCCAGCCGGTCGACCATCACCGACAGCGAGCCGGCGACACCGGCATAGGCGGCGCTGATGGCGAAGGTGGTGACCTTCGTGCGGGCCAGGTTGACGCCGACGGTGGTGGCGGCGATCTCCTGGTCGCGCACGGCGATCATCGCGCGGCCTATCCGGCCCCGGACCAGGTTCCAGGCGAGCACGAACCCGACGACCATGAGGGCCAGGCTGAGGAAGTAGGCCCACTGGTCGTCGGCCAGCCCGTCGATCAGCGAGCTGAAATCGGTGCGGGGCGGCCGCAGCAGGGCGACGCCGCCCGTCCCGTCCACGAACTTCTGGGCCACGCGGGGGAACAGCACGGCCAGGCCCAGGGTGACGAGCGCCAGGTACAGGCCCCGGACCCGCAGGGCCGGGATGCCGACCAGCAGCCCGACGATGCCGGTGAGCACCGCCGACACCACGATCGTGGGCTCGTAGCTCCAGCCGTGGTCGATCATCAGGATGGCCGAGGTGAAGGCGCCCACCCCGTAGAAGGCGCCGTGGCCGATCGACACCTGCCCGTTGTACCCCGTCAGCAGGTTGAGACCCATTGCCGCGGTGCCGATGTAGAGCGCCTGCGCCCACAGGACTGTGTTGGTCCTCCCGTAGTGGTGCGGCAGCGCGAGGAGGAGCGCGAC
>DASXRH010000464.1:0-11980 GCA_036506715.1 Acidimicrobiales bacterium | reverse complement strand
TCGACGCCTGGCGCGGCCGGCTCACCGCCGTGTTCCAGGACTTCGTGCGCTTCGAGCTGCCGCTGCGGACCAACGTGGCCCCCTCCGGCGCCCCCGACGAGGTCATCCTGGCGGCGCTGGCCGACGCCGGCGCCGCCGGCCTGGCCGACCTCGACACGATCCTCGCCAGGGGCTACGCAGGCGGGACCGACCCGTCGGGCGGCCAGTGGCAGCGGGTGGCGCTGGCCCGGGCCCTGTGCGCGGTGCGGATGGGGGCGGGTGTGGTGCTGCTCGACGAGCCCACGGCCCAGCTCGACGTGCGGGGCGAGGCCGAGATCTTCGACCGGATCCTGACCGCCACCCGCGACTGCACGACGATCCTCGTGTCCCACCGGTTCTCGACGGTGCGCCACGCCGACCGGATCTGCGTGCTCGAGGGCGGCCGGGTCGTCGAGCTGGGCAGCCACGACGAGCTGATGGCCCTGGGCGGGCGCTACCGGACGATGTTCGACCTCCAGGCCAGCCGGTTCGAGGGCGGCGACGGGGGCGAGGCCGAGATCGGCGACGACGGCGAGGAGGTGCGCTATGAGCTCCTCCCTTGACGGCCGGCCCCCGGCCCCCGACGACGAGCTGCCGTCGCCGTGGGCGGCCATGGGCCACATGCTGGCCGTCGGCTGGCGGGCCGAGCCGTGGCTGCTGGCCGCGTCACTGGCGCTGGCGCTGCTCAGCGCCCTGCCCGACGCCCTGCTTGCCCTGTGGCTGGCGCTGCTGGGCACCGGCGTGGTCGAGGGCGACCGTCGACTGCTGGTGGTGGCCGCGATCGGCCTGGCCCTGTCGGCCACGGCCAGCTGGTTCCTCCGGGTCGTCGGCACCCGAGTCCAGCGCCGCTTCCGCGACCGGATCACCGTGGTGCTGGAGGCCCGGGTGGCCCGGCTCCAGGCGTCGGTGGCCACCATCGAGCACCACGAGCGGCCCGAGCACCTCGACCGGCTGGCCGTGTTGCGCGACCAGGTGTTCGTCCTCGACCACACCTACATGTCGCTGTTCTCGACCGCGGGGTGGCTGCTGCGCCTGGGGGTCACGGTGGCGCTCCTGGCCTCGATCTCGCCGGTCCTCGTGCTGCTGGCCGCGTTCGCCGCGCCCACCGTGGTGACCTCGTCGTGGCGGCCGGGGGTCGAGCGCCGGGCCCAGGAGGCGGCGGCCCCCCACAACCGGCTCGCCCGCCACCTGTTCGTGACCGCCACCACCGCGGCACCGGGCAAGGAGGTGCGGGTGACCGGCATCGGCCCGGACCTGGTCGAGCAGCGCCGGGCGGCATGGGAGGCCTGGTACCGGCCGGTGGCCGCCGCCCGCTGGGGCAGCGCCGTCTGGCAGACCCTGGCCTGGGCGGTGTTCGGCGCCGCCTACGCCGGTGCCGTCGTCTACGTGGCGGCCGGGCTCGACGCCTCGGCCGGGGCGGTGCTGCTGGTGCTGGCGGCCGGGGCCCGGCTGTCGGCCTACATCGGCGGGACGGTGGGCGAGATCGGCTTCCTGCGGGGCATCTGGCTGGACGGGTCGCGCCGGCTGGCCTGGCTCGAGCGTTACGCCGCCTCGCTGACCGCCGGTGCCGACACCCCTGTCCCCGCCCGGATCACGGACGGCATCCGGCTCGACCACCTGTCGTTCCGCTACCCCGGCACCGAACGACTGGTGCTCGACGATGTCACCCTGGACCTGCCGGCCGGCACCGTCGTGGCGGTGGTGGGCGAGAACGGGGCGGGCAAGTCCACCCTGGTCAAGCTGCTGGCCAAACTGTACGAGCCCACCTCGGGCACGATCACCGTGGACGGGGCGCCGCTGTCCCGCATGGCGCCCGACGAGTGGCGGGCCCGGCTGTCGGGGGCTTTCCAGGACTTCTTCCGCTTCGAGCTGCCGGCCCGTCAGTCGGTGGGGGTGGGCGACGTCGACCGGCTCGACGACGTGGGCGCCGTCGCCGGCGCCGTGGACCGCGCGGGGGCGACCGACGTCGTCGACCAGCTGGCCCGGGGGCTCGACACCCAGCTGGGGCCGACGTGGCCCGACGGGGTCGAGGTGTCGTTCGGCCAGTGGCAGAAGCTGGCTCTGGCCCGGGGGTTCATGCGGGACGAGCCGCTGGTCCAGGTGCTGGACGAGCCCACGGCCGCCCTCGACGCCGAGACGGAGCACGCCCTGTTCGAGCGGTACGCGGCCGCGGCCCGGGCCGGCCGGTCGGCCGGGCGGGTGACGATCCTGGTGTCGCACCGGTTCAGCACCGTGCGCATGGCCGACCTCATCGTGGTGCTCGACGCCGCCCGGCTCGTCGAGGTCGGGTCCCACGAGGAGCTCATGGCCCGGGGCGGGCAGTACGCGGAGCTGTACGCCATCCAGGCCGCGGCCTACCGCTGACCACCCGGATCGGGTGGTGCGGGCCGACGGTGCCGTGGGGAGGCTGGCGCCGTGCTGATCCTGGCGATCCTCGCGTTCGGCTTCCTGGCCGGGTGGCTGGCCCAGATCATCCTGGGGCTCGGGTCCCGGCCCGACGGTCGGACCCTGGTGGCCGGCCTGGTCGGCTCGTTCGTGGGCGGGCTGCTGGCTAGCCTGCTGGCGGGCGACGGGCTCTCGTTGCGGCCGAGCGGCCTGATCGGGTCGATCGTCGGTGCCATCGTGGTCCTGGCCATCTGGATCCGCCTGGCGCCGGCGCCGGGCCGGCACTGAGATGGTGAGGCGAGCGACCCGAGGTGGCGCCACGATGTCGATCCGGTCGATCCCGAGTTCCCGGGCCCGGACCCGCCGCTGGCTCGCCGCGGCCACGGTGGTGGCCGCCGTGCTGTCACTCACCGCGGCGTGCGGCGACGACGACAGCTCCAGCACCGGGTCGGGGTCGGGCGACGCCGGCGCCTCGACCCAGGAGGTCTGCGATCAGGTCGACGCCCTCCAGTCGTCGCTGACCGGCCTGTCCCAGGTCGACGTGGTGCAGAACGGCACGTCGGCGGTGAGCGCCCAGCTCGACGAGATCGAGAAGGACACCGACGCCCTGGCCGAGTCGACCGGTGACGAGTTCGAGCCCGAGGTCGACGACCTCAAGTCGTCGCTGTCCGACCTGCAGACGACCCTCGGCGAGACCGGCTCCGACACGGCCAGCCTCAACGCGCTGATCGACGGCATCCAGCAGGTGGCGACGTCGGCCACCAACCTGGTCGACAAGATCAAGGCCACCGACTGCGGCGACTGACGCGGCAGGTCGCCAGGAAGCCGGCCACCGCCGCCGGGTCGCCGCCCGGGTGGTGGTGGACGTAGGTGGCCAGCAGCCGGGGGGTGGCGAAGCCCTCGGTGCCGGTGCCGAACCGGCTGGCCAGCAGGAGTGCGTCGCCCCCCGGATCGGCACGCGAGTAGTGGAACTCGTGGCCGGTGAACGTCGTGCCCGGCGGCCCCAGTGGGCCGGGGCCGACCGTGGTGGCGGCGCGGTAGCCGAGGGTGAGGCGGTCGGTCATCCGGCCCACGGCCGGGACCACGCCGGCCATCGGGTGGCCGTCCAGCTCCCGGGCCAGCCACAGCAGGCCGCCGCACTCGGCCCAGGTGGCGAGCCCGGCGCCGACCCGGGTGGCGGTGTCGGCCAGCAGCGGGCGGTTGGCGGCCAGCTCGGCGGCGAACGTCTCGGGGAACCCGCCCCCCACGACCAGCCCGTCGATGCCGGCGGGCAGCGCGGGGTCGTGGCGGGGGTCGAACGGCACCACCTCGGCGCCCCCCGCCACCAGGGCGTCCACCGTGTCGGTGTAGGTGAACGTGAACGCCGGGCCGCCGGCCACCGCCACCCGCACCGGCGGTCCCGGGGGCGGGAGGGCGACCGCGCCGGTCACCGGGGCTGCGGGCGCGGTGGCCGCCAGGCCCGCCACCGCCGCCAGGTCCACCCGCTCGGCCACCGCCGCCCCCAGGGCGGCCAGGGCCCGGCCCACCTCGTCGGGATGCTCGGCCACCGGCACCAGTCCCAGGTGGCGGTCGCGCCAGGTGAGCCGGTCGTCGCGCCGCAGCGCGCCGAGGACCGGTAGGCCGAGGGGCGCGAGCGCCTCCCGCAGCTGCGTCTCGTGGCCGTCGGAGCCGACCCGGTTGAGGATGACGCCGGCCACCGCCACCCCGGGGTCGAGGGTGGCGAAGCCGTGGACCACCGCCGCCACCGACCCGGCCATGGCCCCGGCGTCGACGACCAGCACGACCGGGGCGTCCAGCAGCCGGGCCACGTCCGCAGTCGACGACGCCCGGCCGTCGGCGGCGCCGTCGAACAGGCCCATCACCCCCTCGACCACCAGCAGGTCGGCCCCGGACCCGGCCCGGGCCGCCAGCGGGCGGATGGCGGCCTCGCCGCACAGCCAGGCGTCGAGGTTGCGGGGCGGGCGGCCCGAGGCCAGGGCGTGGTAGCCGGGGTCGATGAAGTCTGGCCCGACCTTGGCGGCGGCGGGGCGGTGGCCGGCGGCCCGCAGCGCCGCCACCAGGCCGGTGGCCACGGTGGTCTTGCCGACGCCGGAGTGGGTGCCGGCGACCACGAGGCGGGGACCGAGGGCGGTCACGGACCCGCGACCGTAGCGCACGGGTGCACATGCCCTAGGTTCTGCCCTACGTGATGGCCTAGGGTCGCCGGGGTGCGCAAGACCAGTGTCTACCTCCCCGACGCGCTGAAGGACCGGCTCGGCGAGGTGGCCCGCACGACCGGCCGGTCCGAGGCCCAGCTGCTGCGGCTGGCGGTCGAGCGGCTGGTGGCCGGCGAGCCGGCCGGGCACGCCCCCATCGCCCGCCGGGAGGACCCCGTCGCCGCCCGCCACCGGCCCGGTCCCGAGCTGATCGGCGTGGGCGTCGGCCCCGGCGACCCGGGGCTGGTCACCCGGCGGGCGGTCGACGTCCTGCGGGACGCCGACCGGGTCGTCGCCCCGAGCACGTCGGCCATGGCCGTGGGCCGGGCGGAGGCCATCGTGCGGGAGATCGCCCCCGAGGTGGGGGTCGAGCGGGTCGCCTTCGTCATGGAGGTCGAGACCGCGGCCCGGGCCGCCGCCCTCGACGCCGCCGCCGCCACCCTGGTCGGCCACCTCGACGCCGGTGAGCGGGTGGCGTTCATCACCCTCGGCGACCCCAACGTCTACAGCACGTTCTCCTCGCTCGCCGCCGCGGTCCGCCGCCTGCGCCCGGCGGTGCCGGTCTCGGTGGTGCCGGGGATCATGGCCTTCCAGGACCTGGCCGCCCGGGCCGGCACCACGGTGGTCGACGGCCGCGAGCACCTGGTCCTCGTGCCCGCCCACGCCGCCGCCGGCGACGACGCCCTGGCGGCGGCGGCCGCCGACCCGAGCGCGGCCGTGGTCGTCTACAAGGGCGGCGCCCGCATCGGCGAGGTGGCCGCCACCCTGGCCGCCCACGACCGGCTCGACGGCGCGGTGGTGGGCGAGCTGCTGGGCCTGCCGGGCGGGCGGGTGGCGCCGCTCGCCGCGATGGCCGACCGGCCGGCGTCGTACCTGGCCACGCTCATCGTCCCCCCGGTGCGGCCGTGATCTCGTTCGTGGGTGCCGGACCCGGGGCCGCCGACCTGCTGACCGTCCGGGCCGTCGACCGGCTGGCGCGGGCCGAGGTGGTGGTGTGGGCGTCGTCGCTGGTGGCGGCGGACGTCCTCGACCACGTGCCGGCCGGGGCCGAGGTCCACGACTCGGCGGGCATGACGTTCGAGGACGTGGTGGCCGTGTACGCCGCCCACCCCGACGCCGCCGTCGTGCGCCTCCACTCGGGCGACGTGGCGCTGTACTCGGCCCTCCAGGAGCAGGTCGACTGGTGCCTCGACCACGGCCGCCCGTTCGAGATCGTGCCCGGCGTCGGCTCCCTGGCCGCCGCCAGCGCCGCCGTGGCTCGGGAGTTGACCGTCCCGGCGGTGGCCCAGTCGGTGATCGCCACCCGGCTGCCGGGCCGGACCGCGGTCTCGATGCCGGCGGGCGAGACCGTGGCCGGGTTCGCCGCCCACGGCACGACCATGGCGGTCTACCTGTCGGGCGCCCGCGCCGCCGAGCTGCAGGCGGCACTGCTGGCCGAGGGCCGCGGCTACCCGCCCGAGACGCCGGCCGCGGTGGTGGTGCGGGCCAGCTGGCCCGACGAGCGGGTGCTGGTCACCACGGTCGGCGAGCTGGCGGTCACGATGAAGGCCGACGGCGCCCGCATCACGGTGCTGGTGCTGGTGGGCCCCGCCCTCGCCGGCGCCGCCCCCCGCTGCCTGCTCTACGACCCCGCCTACGCCCACGGCCACCGCCGCCGCTCCACCCCCGGCACGACCGTCGGACGGCCCCGATGACGCCGACCCGGCCGCCCGCGACGAGCCGCACCACCCCCCGCCCAACCACCCGGCGGCCCCGATGACGCCGACCCCGACCGTCCTGCGTGTCGGCGCCGGACCTGGCGACCCAGACCTGCTGACCCTGCGGGCCGAGGCGGCGCTGGCGGCCGCCGCGACGGTCGTGACCGACCCCGACCCGGCGATGGTCGCCCTGGCCACGGCGTTCGCCCCGGGCGCCTCGCTGCTCGCCGCCGCCCCCGATCCCGCCGCCACGGCCGCGCTGCTGGCCGGCGGCCCGCCGGCGGTCCGGCTGTACCGGGGCGACCCCTGGCTGCACCCGCAGTGGGCGGCCGAGGCGGCGGCGCTAGCCGCGCTGACCGTGCGGCACGAGTCCGTGCCGGGCCCGGCCGCCCCGCTGGCGCTGGCCGCGGCGTCCGGCGTGGCCGTCCACCACCGGCCCCGGGCGGTCTGCGCCACGCTGGCCCCGCTGGCGGACCTGCCGGCCCCCACCGACCCCGGGCGCACGCTCGTCACCGAGGTTGCCGACCTCTGCGCCGCGGCCGCCGCCCTCGCCGCCGCCGGGGACCCTGCCCTGCCCGTGGCGGCCGTGGGTGCCGACGGGGTCACCCGGGGTCCGCTGGCCGAGCTCGCCGCGGCTGGTGCCGGCCTGCTCGTCGTCGGCGCCGTCGCCGCCACCACCCTCGACCGGCTGGCGGTGCCGTGAGCGGGCCCCCCGTCCACGTCGTGGGGTTGGTCGGCGGCCGGCCCGTGGGCGACGCCGCCCTCGCCGCCCTGCAGGCCGCCCGGCTGGTGGCCGGCGGCCGGGATCAGCTGGCGGCGGTGGCCGACCTCGTCGACCCGGGGGCCGGCACCGTCACGGTCGCCGCCGGGTTGGCGGCGCTGGAGCAGGTCGGCGGGCACCCGGGGCCGGTGGCGGTGCTGGCGTCGGGCGATCCCGGGTTCCACGGCATCGTGCGGGCGCTGGCGGCCCGGCTCGGGGCCGAGCGGCTGGTCGTCCATCCGGCGCCGGCGTCGGTGGCGCTGGCATTCGCGCGGCTCGGCCTGCCGTGGGACGACGCCGTCGTCACCTCGTGCCACACCGGCGACGCCGCGGTGGCCGCCGCCCAGGTGGCCGGCGCGCCCGTGGCGGCGGTGCTGTGCGGGCCGGCGGCGCCGCCCGAGGCGCTCGGCGCCGCGCTCGCCGCCCTCGGTGCCCACCACCCCACCGTCGTGGTGGCCACCCGGCTGGGCGAGCCGGGCGAAGCAGTCCACCGCCTGGCCGGCGTGGCCGACCTGGCCGCCGGGGCGTTCGACCACCGGTCGGTCGTGGTCCTGGCCCATCCGGCGGCGCCGGTGCGGGCCGGCGGCCGGACCGGCGGCCGCCCCACCTCGGCCTTCCACCACCGGGCCGGGATGATCACCAAGCCGGCCGTGCGCTCCGTCGTGCTCGGCCAGCTCGACCTGCCCGAGCGGGGAGTCCTGTGGGACGTCGGCGCAGGCAGCGGCAGCGTGGCCATCGAGGCGGCGCTGGCCGCCCCGGGGCTGCGGGTCGTGGCCGTCGAGCGCGACCCCGAGGCTGTGGAGGCCATCGTCACCAATGCCGCCGCCCTCGGCGCCGTGGTCGAGGTGGTGGCCGGCGCCGCGCCGGCCGCCCTGGCCGGGCTGCCCCGGCCGGACCGGGTGTTCGTCGGCGGCGGCGGGCTCGACGTCCTCGACGCCGCCCTGGCCGCGGCCGCCCCCGGCGCCCGGGTGGTCGCCACCTACGCCGCCGCCGACCGGGCCCTGGCGGCCCGTGAGCGGCTCGGCGACCTGATCCAGGTCTCGGTCGACCGGGCCACCGACCTCCCTGGCGGTGGCGTGAGGTTCGAGGCCGACAACCCCGTCTTCGTCGCCTGGGGTCCCGCCCCCGTACGCACCGACGACGCGGGCGGGGATCTGGTCGTGGGGGTCGGCTGCTCGTCGGCCGCCACCGCCGGCGAGATGGCCGTCGTGGTCGCCGAGGCCCTCGACGCCCTCGACGCCGTCCCTCTGTCCGACGGGCTCGGCGTCGCCACCATCGACCGCCGGGCCGACCACCCGGCCGTGCTGGCCGTGGCGGGCGGGACGCCGCCGGTCACGTTCCCGGCCGGGTTGCTGGCGGCGGTGGACGTTCCGCATCCGAGCCCGGCCGTCGACGCCGCGGTGGGGACGCCGTCGGTGGCCGAGGCGGCCGCCCTGCTGGCGGCCGGTCCCGGCGCCCGGCTGGTGGCCGGCAAGTGTGCGGGCCCCACGGCGACGGCCGCCGTGGCCCGCTGCCGGTGGCCCCGGCGGCACGGGCGGGTCACCGTCGTCGGGCTCGGGCCGGGTGGCGGGTGGCGGTGGTGTCGTCGGGCGACCCGGGCGTGTTCGCCATGGCCTCGGTCACGCTCGAGGAGGCGGCGGGCGCGGGGGTGGCCGTCGATGTCGTCCCCGGGGTCACCGCGGCCAGCGCCGCGGCGGCGGCCGCCGGGGCGCCGCTGGCTGGCGCCCATGCCGCGATCAGCCTGTCCGACCTGCTCGTCCCCTGGGACTGCGTCGCCGCCCAGCTGCGGGCCGCCGCCGGCGCCGGGCTGGCGCTGGCGCTGTTCAACCCCCGCTCGGCCGGCCGGCCCGACCACCTGGCCCGGGCCGCCGCTGTGCTGTCCGAGGTCCTCGACCCCGCCACCCCCGTGGCCGTGGTCACCGACGCCACCGGCCCGGGCGAGCAGGTCACGGCCACCACCCTGGCCGACCTCGACGCCGCAGCCGCCGGCATGCGGTCCCTCGTGCTGGTCGGCACGGCCGACACCGCGGTGCTCGGGGGCCGGATGGTCACCCGCCGCCACCACCCCCGCCCGGAGCCCGCTCGATGACCGTGCCCCCGGTCCACCCCATCGAGGCCGAGAGCTACCGGATCCTGGCCGAGCGGGTCGACCTCTCCGCCTGGCCGCCGCGGTCCCGGGCCGTGGTGGCCCGGGTGATCCACGCCGCCGCCGACATCGGCTACGCGGACACGATGGTCGTTGACGAGGCGGCGTGCATCGCCGGGATCGCCGCCCTGCGGGCCGGGGCGCCGGTCGTCGCCGACGTCGACATGGTGGCGGTCGCCTCCCGCCGGGCCGGGACCCGGTCGTTGCTCGCCGAGGGCCGGGAACGGGCCGCCGCCGACCGCCCCGCCGAGCCCGGCCTGACGGTCGCGGCGGCCGCCATGCGGGTGGCGGCCGAGCAGTGGCCGGCCGGCGCCGTGGTGGTCGTGGGCAACGCCCCGACCGCGCTGCGGGAGGTGCTGGCCCTGGCCGCGGCCGGCCGGTTCGCCCCGGCGCTCGTGATCGGGCTGCCGGTGGGGTTCGTGGGCGCCGCCGAGGCCAAGGCGGCGCTGCGAGCCAGCGGGCTGCCGGCCGTCTCCAACGTGGGCGAGCGGGGCGGCAGCGCGGTGGCGGCCGCCGCCCTCAACGCCCTGTGGCGCCTCGCCCGGGAGGGGCCATGACGCCGACCATCGACCTGGTAGGCGCCGGGCCCGGCGACCCGCTGCTGCTCACCCGGCGGGCGGCCCGGCTGCTGGCCGAGGCCGACGTGGTGGTGGCCGACCGCCCGTCGCTGGCCCCCGTGGTGGCCCTGGCCCGGCCGGGGGCGGAGACCGTCTACGTGGGTCGCAGGGGCCAGCGCCGGGCGTGGGACGCCGCCGCCGTCGCGGACCTGCTGGCCGCCCGGGCCCGGGCGGGCCGGCGGGTGGTACGCCTCAAGAGCGGGGACCCGTTCGTCTGCTCCCGGGGCGCCGAGGAGGTGGCGGACCTGGCCGAGCGGGGCATCGCCTGCCGGGTGACACCGGGGGTGAGCGCCGCCACCGCCGCCCCGCTGGCCGCCGGCACCCCGGCGGGGTCGCCGGTGACGGTGGCATCGGGCGACCGCGACCCCCGCGCCGCCCCGGTCCCGTGGGAGGACCTGGCCGACCCGGCGGCGTCGCTGGTGGTCCTGACCGGCCGGGCCCGGCAGGGCGCCATCGCCGCCCGGTTGACCGCCGCCGGCCTGCCGTCCGACACGCCCGCCGCCGTCGTCCACGGCGCGGCCCGGCCGGACACGCGGGTGGTGACGACCACGGTCGCCGGCCTCGGCGCCACCCGCCTGCCCCCGCCCGCCGCGGTCGTCATCGGTCCCCACCCCGAGGGGAGGCCGGGTGCACATCCCTGACGGGTGGGTCGACCTGCCGACCTCGGCGAGCGCCGGGGTGGTGGCCGTGGGCGCCACGGCCGTGGCCGCGCGGCGGGCGGCGGCGGCGCTGCGGGAGCGGGCCACCACCCTGCCCGCCGTCGTGGCCGCCTACGTGCTGGTGGCTCAGCTGCTCGTGGTGCCCGTCGGGTTCGGGACCAGCGCCCACGTGGTCGGCACCGGCCTGGCCGCCCTCCTCGTGGGGCCGGCGGTGGCGGTCGTGTGCGTGGCGGTCGTCGTGGTGGTCCAGGCGCTGGTGCTGGCCGACGGGGGCGTGACCGCCCTCGGGCTCAACCTGATCGACGACGGGCTCGTCCCCGCGCTCGTGACCTGGGGCCTGTTCGTGATGGCCCGCCCGCTGGTGCTGCGGGCGGCGACCGGGCCGGCCCGGCGCCGGCGGGCCGGCGTCGTCGGCGGTCTGGCTGCAGCCGCCGGGGCCCTGGCCGGGGCGGGGGCGGCGGCGCTGGCCTTCGTCGTGGGCGGCACCGACGCGGTGCCGGCCGGGGTCGTGGCCGCCAGCATCGGCGGCAGCCACCTGGTTCTGGCCCTGGTCGAGGGGGCGCTGACCGGGGCGATCCTGGCCACGGTCCTGCGCCTGCGGCCCGACCTGGTCCGGGCGCTGCCGGCCGACGACCAGCGGGCGCGGCGCCGGGTGCCGGCGGAGGTCCCGTCGTGAGCGAGCGCAGCGAGCGAACCATGAACACAGCGCAGTACTCGGCCCGCAGGGCCGATTGCTCATTGCGCGCAGCCCGAAGGGTGCGCCAAGTGAGCGAGCGCAGCGAGCGAACCATGAATACAGCGCGGTGCTCGGCCCGCAGGGCCGATCGCTCATTGCGCGCCCGAAGGGTGCGTCAATGAGCAGCAGCCACCGCCAGGAGCGGGAAGCCGCCCGGCTGCGCAGCCCCGTGTCGGCGCTCGGCGCCGGACCCAAGGTGGCCGGCCTCGTGGCGTTCCTGGTGGTGGTGGCCGTGACCCCGGGCTCGGCGCCGTGGGCGCTGGCGGCCCAGGCGCTGATCGCCGCGGCCGTGGCCACCGCGGCGCTCGTCGACTGGCGGGCCGTGGCCGGGCGGCTCACCCTCGACCTCCCGCTGGCCGTGCTCGCCGTCGTGTACGCCCTGGCCGGGCGGGGGCCCGATGTCGACGTGCTGGGCCTGAGCCTGTCCGAGCCCGGGCTGCGGGCCGGGCTGGCGATCCTGGCCCGGGCCGCCATCGGCATCGTGGCCGTGAGCGCGCTGGCCGCCTCGTCGTCGGTGCCCGAAATCGTCGACGGGCTGCGGCGCCTGGGGGCGCCCGCCTGGTTCCGGCAGCTGGTGGGCATGACCGCCCGCCAGCTCCAGGTGCTGCGGGCCGACCTGGCCCGGCTGCGGCTGGCCGTGGCTGTGCGCACCGGGTCGGGGCGGCGCACCCTCGCGTTGGCCAGCGGGGCCCGGTCGCTGGGCTCGCTGTTCGTGCGCTCCACCGAGCGGGCCGACCGGCTGCGCCTGGCCGCCGACCTGCGGGGAG